>JAPKYY010000307.1 GCA_026394095.1 Acidobacteriota bacterium
TTTGAGGCCAGTGCCTCCCATCTTCATTTAAACGACGGGACTTTTAGTGTTGGTGCGCCCTTCCTTGCGGTGTTGGTGAAGAGTGTGTTTCGGATGTTGATTCCGTGGGGATGGGTTTCTGTTGCAATCCTGCTGGGGTGGAAGCGGCTGGAGAATCGCTCGATTCTAGTCATGAGCATGATCTGGATTGGAATCACTTTGCTGCCTTATTCCTTCCTGACATATATGGACCGCGTACCGAGCCGGCACACATATCTGGCAAGCGTGGGGATGGCTATTGTTGTGGGTGCTGCATTTGAGAGGGTGAGGCTTGAGGCAGGAAAGCACAGGCAGGTGCTGGCCTGGATATTGGCGGCAGTGATTTGTGGCCAAAGCCTTTACTATCTTTGGACGAAGAAGCTGGATCAATACGTGCGGCGGGCTGAGCCGACCGAGAAATTCCTTCGATTTGTGCAGGCGGGGGAGGGGCCAATCCAGATTCATTGTGCGCCCTATGGGTATGAGGCCTTCCGGTATGCAGCGGTGATCCGGCTTGGGATGCCGATGGATTATGTAGTTGGCCCGGATGAAGATCTGAAGAACGTTGAGACTCGACCCTATTGTGACCCATCAAAACCCTAAAGAAAAAATACAAAAGTACCGCTTCCCGCATAGTTTGAGCGTTTTCTTTCCGGCTTACAATGACGCTCCGTCATTGCCGGGACTACTTGCGACTACCTTTCGAGTGTTACGCGACCATGTGGAAGATTACGAAGTGATCGTTGTCAATGACGGGAGCGCTGACAACACAGCGGCGGTGCTGCGGGAGCTGCAGGCGCAGTATGGTGAACGGTTGCGGGTGATTCATCATCCGGAGAATCGAGGTTATGGCGGGGCACTGCAGAGTGGGTTTCGCGGGGCAAGGAAAGAATTCGTATTCTATACCGATGGCGACGGCCAATACGATGTGGGCGAAATGCCTTTGCTGCTTGAGCTAAGCGGGCCTGATGTGGGACTGGTGAACGGGATCAAGGCGAAGCGACATGATCCGGTGCACCGGATCTGGATTGGCAGCGTTTATAACGTGTTTGCGCGAAGGATCTTCGGGATTTCTCTGCAGGACATTGACTGTGATTTCAGGTTGATCCGGCGGGCTGCGTTGGATCAAATCAAATTGAAAAGTACCAGTGGGACCATCTGCGTTGAACTTGTCAAAAAGATCGAGCAGACAGGAACCAGAGTTGTGGAGATCCCTGTGAGCCACCGGGCGAGATTGCACGGGCGATCGCAATTCTTCCGGCTGCAATCGCTGGTCAAGACTTTCGCGCAGTTAGCTGGATTGCATTGGCAGCTGGTGACGTGGCCCTGGATTTGCCGGAAGCTGGGCCAACGGAGATACTCTGAGCGTGTTGGCGCCAACCTAAAGTAAAGGGTTGCTTCAGTACTTGCCGTGCATCAAGTACCATGTGGCGACTCCACCGAAGAAACCGATGAGGTTGGGGAGGGCGGCGTGTTTTGCGTAGGCGCCGAAGGAGAGCGGGGCGACGAAATCGTGGCCGAATTCTTCGCGGAGTTTGTCGATGATGCCGATGGCGACAACGCCTGCGGCTGAACCGATGACGAGGATGCTGCCGCCGGTGCCGACGGTGAAAGCGAGCAGTGACCAGAGGGTGCCGTCGGTGCCGCCAAGGCTCTGGATCGCAATGGCAGTGAGGGGGACGTTGTCGAAGACGGCCGATGAGATGCCGAGGACAACGTGGCCGAGGATCGTACGCTCGCCGCCTTCGCCGTAAAGGAGCTGGGTCATCGACTGGAGGGAGCCGACCATGTGAAGGGCAGTGACGGCAGCGATGATGCCGATGAAGAACTGGAGGGAGGGGATGTCGATCTTCTCGATCAGAGCTTCGATTTTTTTGCCCATGAGGCTGACTTCATGTTTTAGAGCTTTGCGGAAAATCTCCTGAATCATCCAGACAAAGCCGAGGCCTACCATGAGGCCGGTAAAGGCGGGAAGGCCGAATTGCACGGCGAAGAAGGGGCCGGTGAAGGAAATTAGGCAAAGGGTGATGATGAACCACTGAGACCAATGCATCGAGGTGAGCATCCCTGAGGTTTCGTCGTCGTTGGCTTTTTCGATTCCCCGGCTCAACCAAAAAGCGACAACGGCAAAGGAGGCAAGAGACGGCAGCAGGGTTGTCTCAATGACTTGAGCAACGGTGAACTTTTTGGCAGCCCACAACATGAAGGTTGTGATGTCACCAATGGGGGACCATGCACCGCCCGAGTTGGCTGCGGAGATGATGGCGCCGGCGGTGAAGAAGAGGGATTTACCTCTGAAAAACATTGCTGCGATACGGAGCATGACAATCGAAGTAGTGAGGTTGTCGAGTGCTGCGGAGAAAAAGAAGGTGCAGAGGATGATTGCGAAATATTGGCCGCGATTGCCGAGGCCGAGTTTGATCAGCCGGTAGCGGACCCAATCGAAGAACTGGAAGTCGACGAGGATTTCAACGAGAGTCATGGCGCAGAGGAGGAAACCGACGACGCCGAGGATTTCTGAACCCATATGAACTATTTCTTCAGAGAAGTGTGAGTTGGGCCGGGTGGCTGCCATGAACAAGAGGGTGCCGCCCATGGCGAGGCTGGTGGCTGCCTTGTTGATGTGGACAGTCTCTGCGAGTGCGATCAGGGCGTAGCCAATGAAGAAGACAATCCACATTGCGGTGGTCAGTTCGAGCATTGTCTTAACATAGCTTAATTTTGATGGAGGGTTAAGAGTGCATGAGCCACCAGGTGGCGACGCCTGCGAAGAAGCCGGTGATGTTGGGGAGGGCGGCGTGTTTTGCGTAGGCACCGAAGGAGAGAGGGGCGACAAAATCGTGGCCATATTCTTCGCGGAGTTTGTCGAGGATGCCGATTGCTACGACGCCTGCGGCTGAGCCGATGACGAGGATGCTGCCGCCGGTGCCGACGGTGAAAGCGAGGAGGGACCAGAGGGTGCCGTCGGTGCCACTGAAGCTCTGGATGGCGATGGCGGTGAGGGGTACGTTGTCGAAGATAGCAGAGGAGAGGCCGAGGATAGTGTGGCCGACAATGGTGCGCCCTGTGCCTTCGCCGTAGAGGAGCTGTGTCATCGACTGGAGTGAGCCGACCATGTGGAGGGCGGTGACGGCAGCGAGAATGCCGATGAAGAATTGCAGGGAGGGGATATCGATTTTCTCAATGAGGGCTTCGATCTTCTGGCCCATGAGACTGGTTTGTTTCGTTTGGGTTTTGCGAAAAAACTCCTGCATCATCCAGACGAGGCCGAGGCCGAGCATGAGGCCGGTGTAGGCGGGGAGGCCAGCTTGTACTGCGAAGAAGGGGCCGGTGAAGGAGGCGAGGCAAAGGGTGATGATCAGCCATTGAGACCAGTGCATGGAGGTGACCATGCCAGAGCTTTCGTCTTCGCTGGCTGGGGTGATGCCTCGGCTGAGCCAGAGGGCGACTACTGTGAAGGAGGCGAGGGAGGGGAGGAAGGTGGTTTGGATGAGCTCAAGGGTGGTGAACTTCTTGGCAGCCCATAGCATAAAGGTGGTGACGTCGCCAATGGGGGACCAGGCGCCGCCGGAGTTGGCAGCGGAGATGATGGCACAGGCGGTGAAGAAGAGAGATTTGCCGCGAAAGAAGAGGGCAGCGATGCGGAGCATGACGATGGTGGTGGTGAGGTTGTCGAGGGCGGAGGAAAAGAAAAAGGTGCAAATGGAGATGGCGAAGTATTGACCGCGTTTGCCCAGGCCGAGTTTGAGGAGGCGGAAGCGGACCCAGTCGAAGAACTGGAAGTCGACGAGGATTTCGACGAGCGTCATGGCGCAAAGGAGGAAGCCGACGACGCCCATGGTTTCTGAGCCCATGTGGGTGATCTCTTCGGCGAAGTGCGCGCCGGGGCGGGTGGCAGCCATGAACATGAGGGAGCCGCCCATGGCGAGGCTGGTGGCGGCCTTGTTGATGTGGATCGTTTCGGCGAGGGCGATGAGGGCGTAGCCAAAGAAGAAGACTATCCACATGAGCGTGGTCAGTTCGAACATCTAACCAGTGTCTCTTGGATGCTTGGGGAGTTAACGATGCATGAGCCACCAGGTGCCGACGCCGGCGAAGAACCCGAGCAGGTTGGGGAGACCGGCCTCGATTGCATAAGCGCCGAAGGAGAGAGCTGGAACGAAGTCCTTGCCATGCTCTTCGCGCAGCTTGTCGATGATGCCAATGGCAACCACGCCAGCGGCCGAGCCGATAACCAGAATGCTGCCGCCTGTGCCTACAGTGAAGGCGAGTAGCGCCCAGAGGTTGGGGTCTGTGCCACCGAAGCTCTGGATGGCAATGGCGGTGAGGGGTACGTTGTCGAAGATGGCAGAAGTGAGGCCGAGGATCGTGTGACCAATGATGGTGCGATGGTCGCCTTCGCCGTAGAGCAGTTGGGTCATGCTTTGCAGCGAACCAACCATGTGCAGGGCGGTAACGGCTGAGAGGATGCCGATGAAAAACTGGAGTGAGGGGATGTCGATTTTCTCGATGAGGGCTTCGATCTTTTTGCCCATCAGGCTCGACTCTCGATCCTGGAATCCTCTCAGGAGTTCCTGTGCGATCCAGACAATGCCGAGGCCCATCATGAGCCCGGTATAGGCAGGGAGACCGACCTGGACGGCAAAGAATGGGCCGGTGAAGGAGGCAAGGCAGAGCCAGATGATAACCCACTGCGACCAGTGCATGTGAGTTACAAGATCGTTGACCTCGTCTTCATCCTCGCGCCTGATGTTGCGGCCGAGCAGGCCGACAACGACGGCCAGGGAAACGAGGGAAGGGAAGATCGTGGTGGACATCAGTTGTGCTGCGGAGAACTTCTTTGCAGCCCAGAGCATGAAGGTGGTGACATCGCCGATCGGAGACCAGGCACCGCCAGAATTTGATGCCGAGACGATAGCGCAAGCGGTGAGAAAGAGGTCTCGTCCGCGGAAGAACATAGCGGCAATGCGCAGCATGACGATGGTGGTGGTCATGTTATCGAGCGCTGAGGAAAAGAAGAAAGTGCAGATGGAGATGGCGAAGTATTGACCGCGATTGCCGAGGCCGAGTTTAACGAGCCGGTAACGGACCCAGTCGAAGAACTGGAAGTTGACGAGGATTTCCACGATGGTCATGGCGCAGAGGAGGAAGCCGATGACGCCCATGGTGTCTGAACCCATATGGGTAATTTCTTCGACGAAGTTGGCACCTGGGCGGCTGGCAGCCATGAACATGAGCGTGCCACCCATGGCGAGGGCCGTGGCTGCTTTGTTGATGTGGATGTTTTCAGCCAAGGCGATGAGCGCGTAGCCGACGAAAAACAAAATCCACATGATGGAACTGAGTTCAAACATTGGATGTCTCCTGAATCACGTAATCGCGTGAATTAGTCATAAAGAAGTTCCGCGTAGCGGCCGGAGGCGATGAGGCTGGCTTTCTTGTCCTGCCATGCTTCTTCTCCGCCAGCCAGTTGTTGCATGGCACGTTCGAAGTTTCTGTCGGCGTCCACCAGGCCAGCGAGGAAGACGTATGTGTTTGGATCTTCCATCATTTCCCAGGTTTCGTGGGCGTTCTCGACAAGTACCCGGTGGAGGTCTGGCGATTCGTCATAGTGGGGGCGCGGGCTGATTGCTTCGAATGCCTTGAAAGAGGCCTGATCGTAATAGAGGGCGAGATCGTTGCGGAGCTGATTCATATAGAGCATTTCGACGCAGGACT
>JAPKYY010000730.1 GCA_026394095.1 Acidobacteriota bacterium
CTATCAGGACTTAGCCCCTCAATTCCGTGCTGAGCTTTTTGATCCCGACCATTGGGCTGACGTCTTTGCTCGTTCTGGTGCAAAATACGTTGCCCTCACCTCAAAGCACCATGAAGGCTTTGCGCTCTGGCCCAGCAAAGAAGCCAGCGCGACATGGGGCCGCCCATGGAACGCCGTTGAGATCGGCCCCAAACGCGATATCCTGGGCGACCTCACCACGTCGGTTCGCAACAAAGGCCTCCGCATGGGTTATTACTATTCGCTCTACGAGTGGTTCAATCCGCTTTGGCTGTCAGATAAGCCCCGCTACATTCGCGATCATATGACCCCGCAGTTCAAAGATCTCGTCACCCGCTATAAGCCGGACATCATCTTTGGCGACGGAGAATGGGATCTGCCTTCTTCAGAATGGCGCAGTGCCGAGATGCTCGCCTGGCTCTATAACGAATCACCGGTGAAGAACACTGTCGTCGTCAACGATCGTTGGGGTAAAGAAACACGCCACGTTCATGGCGGCTACTACACGACCGAATATACCGCCGGGATGAGCAACTCCAATCACGACTGGGAAGAGAGCCGTGGCATGGGCTTCTCCTATGGATACAACCGGGCCGAGCGTGCAGAACACTACCATTCCACTCGCGACCTCATCATCATGCTCTCCGACATCGTGAGCCGCGGCGGCAACCTGCTGCTCGATATCGGCCCCAGCGGCGACGGCACCATTCCAGTAGTGATGGAGCAGCGCCTGCTCGAGATTGGCAAATGGCTCAAGGTAAACGGCGAAGCCATTTATGGCACCAAGCCCGCCAAGAATCCAAAGCAGTGGAGCGCCGGCGAACAACCCAAGGTCGACTACAACCAGCGCTTTGAATCTAGCTACGATGTCTCGGCCCTTGCCTCCAAACCCGCCCCTGGCAAAGCATCCATCGACGCTTTCTTCACCACCAAGGGAAAAGATCTCTACGCGATCCTGCCGCGCTGGTACAAGAGCGAAATCACAATTGCCGGTGCCACTGCAAAACAAGTCCAGCTTCTCGGCGCCAGTCAGCCGCTCAAGTTCAAAAACGCCAGGGGCGGCGTTACAATTGAACTCCCGGCGCTCCCGGAAGACCTGCTATCACAACCTGTCTGGACCTTAAAGATTACCCAATGAACCGTCGCCACTTTCTAGCTTCAGTGACTGCCGCTACTGGTCTTGCCCAGTCCCGGCGTCCCAACGTCCTCTCGCTATCGGTGGACGATCTCAATGACTGGGTGGGCTGCCTCGGTGGCTACCCCGGCGTCAAGACCCCCAATATCGACAAGCTCGCAAAGCGGGGCGTGCTCTTCTCAGACGCTCACTGCGCGGCTCCGCTCTGCAATCCGTCCCGCACGGCCATCATGAGCGGCCTCAGGCCCTCCACCAGTGGCATCTACAACAACGACCAGTATCTGCGCACCAGCCATCCTGACGTCGTTACCATGCCCCAGTACTTTCGCCGCAACGGCTATCATGTTGCCGGGGCAGGGAAGGTCTTCCACCATGTTGCCGGTCACAACCCGCCCGACCAGTGGGACGAATTCCAACTCCAGCAATTCGACGATCCCTGGTACCGCCGAGCCGACTGGTATCCCTGGAACAAACGCATCCCCGCCCCCAAGGGGCATCCATATAATGGCCTCAAAGATTTCGCAGGAGAATTCGATTGGGGCGTACTTGAAACTCCCGAAGACCAGTACGGCGATCAGAAGGCCGTAAGCTTTGCCAAGGAGTTTCTGTACTTGAATTGGTTGGAAACGACGCTAGAGTGCAGCATCCTTTTCTAAGTGCTTGCGATATTCATCAAGTGTTGTTGCACCAATTGTCTGTAACTCACCGC
>JAPKYY010000846.1 GCA_026394095.1 Acidobacteriota bacterium
CAACACCCTCCGGGCTGCCAACCGCCGCCCGGAGGCCCGCACTGCTTTAACCGAGGCGGCAGACATCTTGCGGCAGATGCGAAACGAGGTTGCCGGCGGTGCCGTCGCAGAACAACGCTTTCTCTCCCGCTCCCTGAGTCCCTATCGAAGTCTTGCCGCAATGGCAGCCGAAGACGGCAACGCCACCGAGGCGTTCCGCCTCCTCGAGTTAAGCCGTACACAAGTCTTGCTCGACTGGATGCAGCAGGGCCGTGTCCCTTTATCCCGGCTGCTGACACCCACTGAGAAACAGCAGGAAAGAAGCTTGAGCGCACGTCTTGCAGTCCTCAATGCCAGGGGCAGGGCCAGCGAAGACTTGCGCAAGGCTCGCCTCGAGTGGGACGCCTTTGAGACGGGCGTCTTCGCGGCCCATCCAGAATTGAAGCGGGAGCGTCTGGCAGTTGATCCACCACTCGACGGCCGCGCCGCCATGCTGCCGCAAAAGACAGCACTGCTTTCCTACCTGTCGCTTCCAGAGGAAACCTGGGCATTCCTTCTCAGGCCTGGCGATAAACGGCCGCAAGCCGTGCGCCTCGGCTTGACCGAACGATCCTTGCGAGCCGAAACAGACAAGGTAATTGCCGCAATCTCTGCAAAGTCACTCGGCTACCGCTCATCCGCCCAGGCAGTCTACGCCCGCCTGTTGGCACCGGTCTTGACTAAAATCGGCCCAGCCGCCACAACACTCGTAATCGTGCCGGACGGCCCTTTATGGCGGCTTCCCTTTGCTGCACTTGAGTCAGCCGCCGGCAAGAGCCTCATGGAGAGCTATGCATTATTCACGGTAGCCTCAGCGACAGTGTTGCGAGAGCTGATCTCGGCACCGCGGCCCTCACAATCCCTGCTCGCCTTTGGCAATCCCACCGGTTCCGGGCTGGTGGATGCCGAATCCGAAGTCCGTTCCCTGGCTACTATCTATGCCCCGGGCCGGGCCACGATTCTTACCCAGGCCCAGGCCACCGAGAGCCTCTTCAAAGCGCAGGCAGGCCAATACGATGTGGTGCACCTTGCCAGCCATGCCGTGCTTCAGAACCGCAATCCAATGTATTCCTATTTGAGGTTGACGGCCGGCGCTGGGGAAGACGGCTTTCTCGAAGCGAGAGAGTTATTGTCGATGAAGCTTCGGGCTGGTTTGGTGGTCTTATCGGCGTGCGAGACAGCGGGTGGGGCCGAATCAAACGCAGAAGGGCTTATCGGCTTAACCTGGGCCCTGGCCTTGGCGGGCAGTCCAGCCACGGTGGCTAGTGGCTGGAAAGTGGATTCCGCAGCCACGAGCGCTTTTATGACTGGAATGCACCGCGGCTTAAGGAGTGGAATGACAAAGTCCGCAGCATTGCGAGCGGCTGGCCTGGAGCTGCGCTCGAAACCGGCAACCCGTCATCCCTATTATTGGGCGGCCTTCACCTTGTTCGGCCACGGTTTTTGATTCCTTCTCCTGCCTTCCGTTCAGTGTTTTTGCCAGATTCGGCCAGGGGGCGGGACGCCCGGAGGAAACCAATGGCAACTGAACTGTCCCGATTCCAACTGTTTCAAGTTAAGGCTTCAATCCAATTCTCGCCCTCTTCTCAAGTAATCAGCTCGTGGTCTCGCAACTTGGTACTCACATCTGGGGATGAATACACCATCCAAAGGAAGAATCTTCACAAAGGGAATCAGTTGATCGAGTACACTCGCGGTGGGAATGCTGCTCATACACCGGGCGCCACCAATAACCAGACAAAGAACTGCAGCGGGAAGCGGATAGCAAGCACAGGATTTGTCCTGGCCGCGAACGCGATTCTCAAATTGAGCCCGACGCTGACGCCAAATGCCCTTGGAGACTGTATCGATCAGCCGCTAACATCTTTCCTGGGCAAGTTTGTGGCAGCTCCAGGTAACCCGCTCTCGGCCTGGTGCCAGGCATCCGAGAGGCTTTGTGTGGTTGCTTTTCCAAGGGCGTGGTCTCCGATTGCCGCTTCCAAAAGGAGATGACCCCGATAATAGGCGTCTGCCCAGGCTTCTGGCTTGATCACTTGATTGATGGCGATCAGGATTGCAGCAACGAAGCCACACCAGAGGGTTAGGTTATCGCTGCCCGGAAAGATTTTTGTGGAAATGCCGCCAAAGGCCGCTAGCGCAGACGCACCCCAGCCACAGAGCCAGCCGACCCACCGCGCTACCCAGGAATTGCGGGCGTAGATGTAGTCCTGCTGGCGAAGAAACTCGATCCCGCGTTCCAATGGGTCTGTGCTGGTGATTACATTTTCGGCCATTTGGCTCCTTCTGGATTCATTGATGCTACACCATTTACTCGCTTAGGGGCCAGGTCCGCTCTGAATGCGGACGCCTGAATACGAAGCCACATCTACAGCATCGGTATGTCGATAGACAAAGCGCGTCTCTTCCTATTCATCCCCATAAGATAAACTCCGAGAGATGCGACTTCTCCTGCTCATTCTTCTGGTGCAGGCGCAGATTCGCATTGACGTGGCCCGGGTCCAGGTAGATGCCATCGTGACTGACAAGTCTGGCAAGCCCGTCAAAGATCTAACCTCAGACGATTTCGAAATCTTCGCTGACGGCATCTCACGGCCTGTCTCGGGCGCCACCTACATCGATACAACAACCCAAACCCAAAGCACACAGCCCCGCGTACAAACCGGTGCAAGGCTGCAACCCAACCAGGTCACCCGCACCATCGCCTTTTTGGTCGACGACCTCAAGATGGGAATAGAATCAGTCCACCGTACTCGCCTGTCCCTGCACAAATACATCGATACGCAACGAGCCCCAGGCGATCTTGTCGCTATCCTCTCCACCAGCGGAGGCCTTTCGGCGCTGCAGCAATTTACAGCAGACCCACGCATTCTCCACAAAGCCGTCGATCGTCTGCGGGTCCAACTCTCTACCACTGCCGTCAATACCGATGGCGATACCGGAGAAACTGCATTTCTGGTTCAACGGCGTCTTGCAGTGGGCACCATGGCGGCCATCCGGTACATTAGCGCTGGTATGCGATCAATGCCTGGTCGTAAGTCGCTCATCCTTCTCTCCGACGGCATCCTTATCTCTAAGGGTCAGGCACTCAAAGACCCCAATACGACAGTCTCAGAAGCTCGCGAAGTAACGAGTTCAGCCAACCGTTCCGCTGTTGTCATCTACGCAATCGACACACGCGGTCTGCTGAGCCCACCCTTCCAGGCTCAGGACGATTACAGCAGTCTTGAACCCGAGCAGGTCATGGAGCTGCTCAACAAGAAGCGAACACAATTTACCGACAACCAGATTGGCCTTAGCTTCCTGGCCCTAGAAACAGGAGGCAGCACTCGATTTCATTCGAACGACATTACAGACAGCCTCCAATCGATCATGGAGTCACAATCGGGCTACTATTTGCTCAGCTTCCCGCCCAACGAGGACAAAGAAAAATACGCCCGGCTCCTGATTCGTCTCAAGCGTCCCGGCCTCAAGATCCAATATCGAAAGTCCGCTCTGCCCGAACCAGACCCCAGGCCTGCCAATAACCTGCTCACGGCTCTCAGTGCTCCCTTTTCAAACACCGACATCCCCCTTCGCATTCTGCCCATCGCACAAGCCAACCCAGGCAAGGTCACCCAATGGAGCCTTGGAGCGATCCTGCACATCGATATCGCAAGGCTCGAATTCTCCGCGCCGGACAGCAAAGGCATCCAAACCGCAACGCTCCAGATTCTCTCTGTAACTGAAGGTGAGGCTCCCATTTCCAATGCCGCAACAGAGCAGACCTACACGATCCGAAGCACAACGAAGGAGCTGCCCAAACTCCAGGCAGATGGCCTGCTCTACAGC
Organism: Acidobacteriota bacterium; assembly: GCA_026394095.1. Classification (GTDB taxonomy): domain Bacteria; phylum Acidobacteriota; class Terriglobia; order Bryobacterales; family Bryobacteraceae; genus Bryobacter. Next base: position 3,847 of record JAPKYY010000846.1, read on the forward strand.
CTCCAAAGCAATGCCCTCAAACCGGGCCCCTATCAAGTGCGCGCGGCGGTAAGAGATCCGAAAACGGGAAAACTGGGCTCCACCTCAGCCTTCATTGAGTTGCCAGACAATACGAGATCACAGACCGTTGTTTCGACACTCAACATGTCAGACGGAACGCAGCTGAGCCAGGTGCTTCGATCCTTTAGAGCTGGTGCCCCAATCGCCTATTCCTTGACCGTTTACAATCCAAAGCTCGACGGGAAAACAGGCAACACCATTTACGACCTCCAGCCGCGAATCCTCCACGACGAAAAGGTGCTTTGGCAAGGCACGCCCTTCCCTGTCAAGGCGAGCACGAAGGAGGCTATCGCTAGCGGAACATTTACACTCGGCCCCAAATCTGTCCCCGGAGAATATTTGCTGCAAGTCCTGCTGATTCCGCGCGACGGCAAATCCCCAACCCTAACCCAGTGGGTCGACTTTGAAGTGCGGCTTCCCTAAGAGCTCGTCTACCGTTGCTGCAACTTTTTGCTAGATACGCTAAAAAACAACCAAAGCCTGAGGCGGCTTCAACGGCGGATTGCTAATACCCTCAGATCAGACAATCCGCCGCTGGGCTCACCCTATTGGCGCCGCTTCCACACCACGGAAGCCACGCCAAGCCCAATGAGCGATACAGTGCCTGGCTCTGGTACTGCGTTAGGTAATGGGGGAACCTCGGGGTCGATGGGGACCGGTATTTCGCTGGACAGCCGCACATTGTCAAAATTACCTTGCTGCACAAGTTCAGATTCCGTAAACGAGAACAGTTCGATGGAAATCGACTTACCTACATCTCCAGCCAATGCTTCATAAAATGCCGTATAGGTAGACCACCCACCTTCAGCAGCAACACTGCCGATTGCCGAAATCAATGTGTCGCCAATCTTGAGTGCTGCGCCGCCCGTGGGTGTATATCCTTTACGGTGCCCAATGTCGACCTGCAATACGTAGACCAATCCCAACTGAACCACCTCGCTGGTTGTTTGTCGTAGTGCGCCGGTATTGAGGTAGGCGGTAAAGTTCCCATCGGGTAGAAAGTCAAAATACACGGTGTTGTTCCCGGTCTGCCAACTCCCGCCAGTCCCGGCCTTGGTCCAGCCCGGAACATCCCCTTGATTAAAGTTGCAATTCAGACCTGAGCATGGTTGATCCAGGGCGTTCGCTGTCTCAAAAGAAGCATTTTGCACCGTAATTGTGGCTCCAGAGGCAGCTGCCAAACAGACTGCGCCCAGGAGAAGTACTCGAGAATAATGAGTCATGAAATAAGACCCTCCATTCTCTTGTGCGTTGAAGAACAACCAATTTTTAAAACAACACCCAGAATTTTCCCACCACTTTGATTCGCCCGATCCAAGGCCCACTTCTTGCGAAATGTAACCGAGTTGTAGTATTTTGAACCATTCTTAGGATTCCAAGTGGAATTTACTCTGGCAAAAAACAGCCCGGCAAAACCCGTAGCCTTTCCAATATTTCTCCCCTTGCGGCAGTCGGAACGAGGGGCGCTCCTCTTCTTCTTCTACATTGCCCTTCTCGGCTACTACCATCACATCTCCAAGGTCCAAATCGCCGGTCAACTACTGCTCCCGGTCCTTCTCTACAGCCTTTGGTCTGCAGAGTCTAAAGCAAGCAAGGCGTGGTCGCGAGTCCTCCGCGACTTTGGCGGGCTTGGCCTGATCCTGCTCGCTTATTGGTCCCTTGGCGTCTTCCACCCCAAACCGAACGCACAATGGCAAAACACCTGGATTGTCTGGGATCGAGAGCTACTCGGGCCCTTGGGTCTTCGAGCGATTATTGAAAGCACCAGCCTGATCCCGCTTGTCCTTGAAACCGTCTACCTTCTGCTCTATACGCTCCCGATCTTCTCGCTCCTGCTTCTCTATGCAATTGGAGACCGGCCAAGGATCCACCGTTATCTCACGATCCTCCTCGCAGGCACCTTCACCGTTTATGGGCTACTCCCGCACCTGCCGGTTCATTCTCCACGCCTGATCTTTCCCGAAACCGATCTGCCCAACTTCTCCAGCTTCCCGCGCCTCATCAACACCTGGGTTCTCGACCATATGGACATCTCCACCAGCGTCTGCCCCAGCGGCCATGTCGGCGTGGCCTTTTCAAACGCCTTCGCGCTCTTCACTGTCTTTCGCAAACGCCCCCTCGTATGGCGAACTGGCTTCATCCTCGCAGCCATCGTTTACGTCGCAACCATTTACGGCCGTTACCACTACGCGGTCGACGGTTTGCTCAGCATCGGAATCGTCTTCTGCGTATGGCAAATCCTGGAATACGGGTCTTCCCGTGAAGCATAGCTCGACCGTGCTTTTCCTCCTCGCCAGCACGCTGGCCGCAAACCCCACCCTCGAAGAAATCCTCGAGAAAATGCATGCTGCCGATCAGGCAAGGCAATCCCGCTTCACAGGCTATACCGGCACACGCAACTACACTGTCACCACTCCGCGAGTAGGCCTCAAGGCCAGCATGCAGGTGGAGGTAAACGTACTCCCCACCGGCGTTAAGCAATTCAAGATCCTCTCGATATCCGGGCCTGGTCCTCTGCGCAAACTCGTCTTCCAGCGCATGCTCGATACTGAAGCCGCCGCATCGCAACCCGGTGCCCAGCTCGTCAACAAAATTAACCCGGACAACTACTCCTTCAAGCTGCTCGAAACCCGCCCGGAGAATGGCCGCCCCATTCACGTACTTTCAGCCGAACCGAAATCAGGCAACCCCTTACTATTCCGAGGCCAGATCTGGGTCGACGCACAACACCACGCCATTTTGCGAATGGACGGTGCACCAGCAAAAAAGCCATCCATGTGGGTGGAATCCACCCATTTCATTCATGACAACAAAGCTGTCGGCGAGCAATGGGTGCCACACACCAACCGCTCTGAAACCCAGGTTAGAATCTTCGGCAAAACAACTGTTGTGATTGAATACAACGACTACAAACTCACGCCTGTCGCCACGCAATCCATACCAGCACCGCCGCCGCAACAACCACCCCGCGCGGCAACGTCCGCCCCAAACCAGTAGTCACGTCCAGCTCCGGCTTTGCTTCATAGGGCGCGACACCCCGCCCCAAACTCGTCAATACAAACCAGGTGCTCTTCAACGTCTCCCCGGCAGCCCCGCGCAACACCACAAGCCCCAAAGCCACCACTCCGCCCAGGATTGCACTGATCAGAAACAAGCGCAGCCATTGTTCCACGCCCATTAGCGCCCCCAGCGCCGCCATTAACTTCACATCGCCTCCCCCCGTTGCCCGCAGTGCAAACAAAGGCAAATGAATCGCCAGCGCAAGCCCAAGCCCTCCTGCAGCAAAGCGCCAATCATTGAGCAGAAAGCCTGCCACAGCCCCGCCGAGACAAAGCCAGTTTGGAATCCGCCGCTCGCGCCAGTCCCATAGCCCTGCACCGAAGCAGAGCAGGAGAATAACGCCCAATCTCAAGCCGCCTATTTCCAATCCCTGCGTACCCCGCTCCAGATCATCCAATAGGCAAAACAGATGGTCACAATGTTTGTCAGCAAGACAGTCACAGATTCAGTCTCTCCTGTCTTCCACCATGCTGCAATCTTTCCTGTAAGCAGCAGCATCCCAACTACCGCACGAGGAAAGCCCCAATTCCGGGCCCTTTGAATGAAGAGTGCTCGCCCCTCAGGCAACAGCATCCAGACGCATACAAAGAGAGCTGCCGCCGCACTGATGATACTGCCCATTGATGGACCGAGCAACGCCACATAAGATCCCGTCGACGCCCACACCAGCGTCACCGCCAGCATCAATCGCCGAGCCCAATTTTTTTGAGCAACAAAGCCCGGGAAGGCTACCAACATCGCAACCAATAACACCACCGCGAGCAGCGGCTTCTGTATCTCGAGAAAATACCGTGTCGCATGATAGCTCCAGAGTGCCCCACAAATAGCGGCCACTACCAGATGCTGATGAGGTGTCGAGATCAAGGGCGCAGAAACCGTTCTGCCCACGGGACAAAATACTTCCAATTTGGCCCGTCGGTATGACCGCCATCATGTTGCCTCCAGGCCAGTTGGCCTTCAAGCAAACCCTGATTCACAGCGGGCATTTGACTTGTCCCCAGATCCCTGGCACTCAACAAACGAAACACCGGCCCAGCCGCCACTGCGGCCATAAAGCTCCCCTTCTGATCCAGCCACTTGGCATCGCCTTTCTCTGGAATCCCGTAGCTGATGAAGGTTGGTCTTGGTGCACACAGCGCAATCAACTGATGAGCATCCACCGGAATATCGCCGGCGTTCTTGCTCCCAAATGAAGCCTCAGCCGCACCGTACTTCAAGAAATTCCCGGCCATCCAGTGATACTCACCGCTGCCCGTCAGGTTCTCCACGGCCTCGCCAAAGTTACGGCGATGGAGCTTGGCACCACCTTCACCACTCGATCCCACCAGCACGACAGCAAACCGCGTATCAAAAGCCATTGCCACCAGGGCCGCCTTGCCATAGCGGGAAACTCCCTCGATACCCACCCGCTTTGCATCGACGGTCTTCTCCGTCTCCAGATAATCGAGAGCTCGTGATGCCCCCCAGGCCCAGGCCCGGAGCGCGCCCCAATCCTCCGGCTTCCGGTGCTGTCCACGGTTCACCAACCCAATCACACCCTGGGTCAATCCAGCACCATTGTCGGCTTGAATGCTCGTTGGCACCACTGCTGCATATCCCCAGCCAGCCCGGATCAATTCCTCTGTCGCCAATCCTTGGCCGACTTCACCTTCTTGCCATTCTTCAAAACAAGCGCCTCCGGCAACACCGGATAGGGATTCGCTTTGGCTTCGTCGTAATTCGCTTCGTTCGGAGCGCCTGCCCGCCCACTCGGCCCCGGTCGCAATGCACGAATGCCAAGTTGCTCCATCATCTGTTTGTGGTCAGCCTCATTTGTCTGCGCCACCAAGCCCAAGGCAGCGAAGACCAACGCAAAAGTCGTTTTCACGGCCTAATCATATGCGATCTTCCACGCATCATAGCCGCCGATCAGATTCGCAATATCCTCAAAACCGCCGCGCCGCAACAGACTTGTGGCAATCGAGCTCCGGTAGCCACCCTTGCAGTGCACCACCAGCAAGCCTTCTTTGGATAGCTCGCTCATCCGCTGTTCCAGCTCACCAAGCGGAATCCACCGAGAACCCTCAATCGCACCGCCCTCCCGCTCGCCAGGCTCGCGCACATCGAGCACCCGCACGGGCTCTTTTTCCCGCAGCTCCTGAAACTCCTGTGCACTCAACTGCGGAATATACTCCAGCACCTTACCGTCCTGAATCCAACCGATCACGCCATCTTTTAAATATCCGGCCACATTTTCGACACCCACCCGGGCCAGCCGCAACTGCGCCTCCCTGACATGCTCATCATTCTCAGCAATGAGAATCAACTTACGGTCCAGGCCAAGAATCCGCGCGGCCCACGAAGCATATTGACCTGTCAAGGCAATATGAACAGACCCCGGGACATGCGCCACTGCAAACTCCATCGCGGGCCGGGTATCCACTACGAGTGCTCCCTGGGCCTGCAATTCCAACACTTGTGCCGCCCGGTAGGCTGCCAAAGCAGGCAACTCCGACAGTGCCACCGCACCTCGCCGGTTCATATCCACATCGCGCGCAAAGTACTCAGGCCGCGTCGGCATCTGGTCTGTCAAAAGCGACACAAACTCGTCCTTGCTTCTGGCCAGCAGCGCATAATTCGTTTGCTTCTGTCGCCCAATCGTCGACGAACTCTCAGAACTCAACTGCCGTCCGCACAAAGATCCCGCTCCGTGTGCCGGATAAATCTCGGTTGAATCCGGCAGCGTCATCACCTTTGCGTGCAAGCTGTCGTAAAGAATCCCGGCAAGCTGCTGGGGCGTGTGATCTGGAGACAAATCCGGCCTCCCCACATCTCCGGCAAACAGAGTGTCGCCAGTAAACAATACCCAGGGCTTCGCCGGCTCACTCAAGTCTTTCATCAGCACACAAACGCTCTCAAGCGTATGGCCAGGTGTCTCAAGAAAGCTCATCTCGCAATCGCCAAAGCGGATCACGTCGCCATCACCTACGGTGATATGTTCGAAGAGAACATCCGCTGCGGCACCAATGTAAATTTGGGCTCCGGTCCGCTCGGCCAGTTCTGTGTGGCCCGAAACAAAGTCGGCATGAAGGTGAGACTCGATGATGTGCTCGATCTTCCAACCCAGCTTCGCGGCAGCCTCAATGTACAGATCTACATCGCGCTGTGGGTCGATCACCGCAGCTACGCCGCCTGACCCAACCATATAGGAGGCATGGGCCAGGCAGCCCAGGTAGTATCGTTCAATCGCTACTCCTGGCATAAGCAAACTACTTCGGCTGCGCAACAACCCGCAAATAGGGCTTCAAGGTCTTGAAGCCGCCTGGGTAGGTCGCCTTCGCTTCTTCATCCGATACCGACGGCACAATAATCACATCGTCGCCATTCTTCCAGTTCACTGGCGTCGCCACCTTGTGGGATGCCGTCAACTGCATGGAATCGAGAACGCGCAGGATCTCATCAAAGTTCCGGCCCGTTGTCATCGGGTAAACCAGCATCAATTTGATCTTCTTGTCAGGCCCAACAACAAAGACGGTACGTACGGTTGCGTTGTTGGCCGCGGTGCGTCCTTCTGAGGTGTCACCCGCGTCTTCCGGCAGCATGTTGTAAAGCTTGGCCACCTTCAGTTCGGGGTCGCCGATCATCGGGTAATTCACTTTGTAGCCCTGAGTCTCTTCGATGTCCTGGGCCCACTCGCCGTGCCGCGTGACAGGGTCTACGCTCAGCCCGATCAGCTTGCAATTGCGCTTGGTGAATTCCGGCTCAAGCTTCGCCATATAGCCCAGTTCCGTAGTGCAGACTGGCGTGAAGTCCTTCGGATGTGAGAACAAAATCGCCCATCCATCCCCAATAAACTGGTGAAAATCGATTTCACCCTTCGTCGTCTGAGCCACAAAATTCGGCGCTTCACTGTTGATGCGTAATGACATTTGATCTCTCGCTTTCTCTACATCATACTCCCAGCAACCCCTTGACAACTTTCGCAAACGGCTCTACTCTTCCCATAAGAGTCTTATGGAAGCCAGTCGAAACGAACTCCTGCCCGGTACCCTCGACCTCCTCATCCTTTCCACCCTCCACGCAGGCCCCGCTCACGGCTACACGATCATGGAGGCGATCTGGTCTCAATCGGGCGAACTCTTTCGTGTAGAAGAGGGAGCTCTTTATCCTGCGCTACACCGGCTTGAGGTCAAAGGTTTGTTAAGTGCCGACTGGGGCTTGTCGGAAGCAAAGCGCCGTGCCAAATTCTACAGTCTCACCAAAGAAGGCCAAGCCCGTCTTGCCGCCGAGAAAGCCAATTGGGATCGCATATCAACCGGAATGCGCCGCATCCTCCGGGCCTCAGGAGCTTAACCGATGCTCAAACGCTTGCGAAAACTCTTTGATCGCAGCCAACTGGATCAGGATCTCAACGACGAGTTGGAATCCCACCTCGCACTCAAACAACTCTACTTCGAGCGCCAGGGGCTAGCCCCGGCCGAGGCCGCCCGGCAGGCGCGTCTCTCCCTTGGAAACACAACCAACTGGCAGGAATCCACCCGCCGCAACTGGACCTTCCCCACCCTTGAAGCCATCTTTCAGGACATCACTTTCGGCCTTCGCATTCTGCGAAAAGACAAAGCCTTCACCAGTGTGATCGTTATCACGCTCTTGCTTGGCATTGGTGCCAACACCGCAGTTTTTCAACTCCTTGATAGCCTTCTCTGGAATCCCCTGCCTGTCGAGAAACCCGATCAACTCGTGCGTATCCGTGCCACCAATCTCCCGCCCGGCGAACGGGCCTGGCTCAACGGCAAAGCGGTAAAACCGGTCGAACGTCTTCAGATTCCCTACCCGCTTTACGAAGAACTCGCCAAAAGACAAGACCTCTTCTCAGGCATCGCCGGCATCTCAGGGCAAGGTGCCTTTGCCGTCGAGATTGATAACAATCCACACCGACTGCAATCCTCTGTCGTCACCGGCAGCTACTTCCCGGTGCTCGGCATACAGCCGGCCGCGGGAAGATTCCTGAGCCCAGCCGACGATATCCAGGGAGGTCCGCCCGAAGGTTGGGGCGTTGTCATCAGCCACCGCATCTGGACCAGTATCTTCAACCGTCGGCCAGAGGCAATCGGCGCGCGTATCACGATCGAACGCCTGCCCTTTCACATCCTGGGCGTTACGCCAGAAGACTTTGAGGGCATCCATCCCGGAAGCAGGCGAGAGATTTGGCTGCCGGTCTCGAGTTTTGAAACGATGTTTCCCGAATGGAATTGGCGCACCAACCCGGCGCAATGGACCATTCAGCCCTTTGCCCGCCTGCGCCCCGGTGTCAATCTCGAACAAGTGCGCAACACGCTGCACCAGCTCTCGCCATCTCTTCTTGATCACGTCAGAGACCCCAAGCTCTCAGGCGACAGCCTCAAACACCACCGGGCGATCCAGCTCGATCCGGTCTCGGCCCGCTCCGGGTTCTCACCCATAGTCAACAGCTACAGCCCGGTGCTCTGGCTCCTGCTGGGTGCAGCGGCATCTGTGCTTCTGCTCGCCGTTCTCAACCTGACCAATCTTCTTCTGGCCCGCGCCACCGCAAGGCAATCTGAAATTGCCATTCGACTTGCTCTTGGCGCATCTGCGACGCGAGTGCGAGTGCAGCTTCTGGTTGAAACTTTGCTTTTGGCCACCGCCGGAGGAGGCCTGGGTCTGATCTTCGCGCAATGGGCCACTCACGCTTTGCTCGCCAGCATGGCCCGGGACAATACGACCATCACCCTGAATACAGACCTGAACTGGAATGTTCTTGCCTTCCTCGCCCTTCTGATCACCACCGTCATGGGGCTTGCCGGTTGGCTCCCGGCAAACTCGGCGATTGCGCAAGCCTCACAACAACGCACGGCACCGCGCACACATACGCGCCTGCGCTCGGGTTTGGTGGTCATTCAATTTGCGCTCTCGCTGGCATTGCTGGGTGGGGCTTCGCTGATGCTGCTCTCACTACGCTCGTTGCTCGAAACACCCACCGGCCTCAACCGCAACCAGACTCTCTATTTCTCACCCGACTTCATAAACGCGCAGATTCCCAAAGAACGAATCCCGCAAATCCAGGCCAATCTCCTCGACCAGCTCCGCCAACAATCCGGCATTCAGGCTGCTGCCTGGACGGTAAACATTCCTCTCGCTGGCAGTCTGCAGATGAGCTCGATCGAGATGCCCAGCCACCCCAATCTCAGCGGCAACGAATCGATGACCACGGTTCACCACATCACCGATGGCTATTTCGCTGCGATGGGTATACAGCTGATCGCCGGGAGGGATTTTCCACCGCGTGGCAAACAGGCTCAGAAGCAGGCCATCGTCACCGAGAACTTTGCCCGGCGCTTCTTCAAGACGCCTGTTGGCGCGCTCAATCAGCGTTTGCGTTTCGATCGGGGCGACTGGCTTGTGATCACCGGAGTGTCTGCCGACACCAAATACACTCACGTGCGCGACGCTGCCCCGCCTACCATCTACACCAACTATTGGGACTCGCAAACCGCCCGCGGCATGTCGCTCATCGTTCACCACACCGGGCCTGCCGCACCGGTACGCGAATTGGTAAATGCGAGCATCCTCAGCGAAGCAGGCCGCAAGCCCTTCCTCAAGGTCAGTAGCCCTGAAGAGATCCTCCATTCGCTTCTAGCAACAGATCGTACACTGGCGATTCTGCTTGCTGCCTTCGCCGTATTCGCCTTGTCCATCTCGGCTACCGGGATTGCCGGCCTCTTGGGCTACACGGTGCAACTCCGCCGCAAAGAGATCGGCATCCGTCTGGCGTTGGGCGCAACAGCCAAAAACATCCAAATCCAGATCCTGCGATTCGCGATCAGTCTCGCCATCCCTGGCATCGCCCTCGGGGCAATCTTGAGCTACAGTCTGAGGCAGGGCATGACAGCCTATCTCTTCGAGGTGGAGCCTGGCAACCCGGTGATCTGGATCGCCGCTGCATCGATCCTTCTGGTGGCAGCGCTGATCGCAGCCGCCATTCCTGCCTACCGCGCGGCAACGCTCGACCCACAACAAGTGCTACGGGCAGACTGATAATCCGTGCAATTATGGAGACAGACTCCACAATTACACGAAAAAACTGCTGGTAAGTCCAAACTATCCGTGCAATTATGGAAGAAGACTCCACGATTACACGGATGCTGCAAAGAAACCTAGCCCCGTACCTGCAATACCTCCTCAGCCATTCCCCGGCTGTGGTGTTGCTCGGGCCACGCCAGGTTGGCAAAACCACGCTTGCTTTAGACATTGGCGAGCTTCAGCCCTCCATTTATCTGTACCTAGAGGATGCCGGGGACCGTGCCAAGCTGAGTTACCCCGCCGATTACCTAGCCTCTCACGCAGACAAATTGGTGATTCTTGATGAAGTGCATCGTCTGCCAGAACTCTTCCAGTCGCTGCGCGGCATCATCGATCAAGGCCGCCGCCGGGGTAAGGGCAATGGGCGCTTTCTGCTTCTTGGCTCTGCCTCGCTCGACCTGATGCGCCAAAGTGGGGAGTCCCTGGCTGGCCGCATCTCTTATCTGGAGCTCGGCCCGCTCCAACCGAGTGAGATCGATTCCAGAGAGATCGAGACCCTCTGGGTGAGAGGCGGCTTCCCGCTCAGCTTTCTGGCCGACACTGAGGACCTCAGCCTCCAGTGGCGGCGCAACTTCATCCGCAGCTATCTCGAGCGCGACATCTCGCAATTTGCCCCCCGCATTGCGGCAGAAACTCTCCGCCGGTTCTGGACCATGCTCGCTCACAACCAGAGCCAGATCCTCAACGCCGCGAACCTTGCCCGTGGTCTTGGAGTGGACGGCAAAACCGTGGCCAGTTATCTCGATCTCCTGGTCGATCTGTTGCTGGTGCGGCGCCTGCCGGCCTGGCACGGCAACGCAGGCAAACGGCTTGTCAAGTCGCCCAAAGTCTACATCCGTGATAGTGGCATCACGCACGCGTTGTTGGGGATCCGGGACAAAGAGGAACTCTTCGGCCACCCGGTGGTGGGCCAAACCTGGGAGAGCTTCGTGATCGAGTCGCTCATTGAGGCGGCCCCCGATGGCACTGAAGCTCATTACTACCGCACCTCTCATGGAGCCGAGCTCGATCTGGTGCTTACGTTGCCCGGCGGCAAGCTCTGGGCGATTGAAGTGAAGCGAAGCCCTGCTCCGACTCTGGGCAAGGGCTTCCATTCCGCCTGTGCAGATATAAACCCCGACATGCGCTTCGTGGTCTACCCCGGCAACGACCGTTTCTCCATAGACCCCAACACCACCGCCATTGGGGTAGTCGCACTCACACAGCTCTTGAGCGACTCAAAGAGCACCAGGGCCGCTACTTCACCTGAATCGTAACGGTGTTGGCAACCTTGCGGTCTACCGTCAGCACAAGGTCCACGCTACCTCGCCCGGCCAGACTGCGAGGGATCAGAATGTTCGCCTGATCTACTCCAATCAAAGTGCCCTGCGCGCCTGCGTAGGTCACTTGTGCAGCAGCCCCTCCAATCGTTGCCGTCACGTTCCCAAGTGAGGAGCGGCTGCGAAAGCCGGTGCCAAAACCAATCAGGTAAAGCTGATCCGTCGCGTCGCCCAGATCGAGCGGAACTGCCTCAAAGCGATTGGTTGTGTTGTTGTATTGCAGCACTGGCACCTCGGTTTGTGTTCCATCAGCCTTCACTCGAATCGCAGCCGCAGCTACAACACCCTCGCCGCTGGCATTAGCTGAAAATACTCCCGGTGCCACTGCCTCAATTGTCGAAGTGGTTTGCCCAACAGAGCTGCCGTTGAGCAGCACCTGGATGGTAGCAGCGCCTGTACTGGTGCCGGCCGGAACAAGAAATGTGATCTGCGATGGAGAAACATAGAAGAGGGGCGCATTGCGTGTCGAGCCGGCCGAGTCTCTTACTGTCACCTGCACATTGCCCAACGTGGTTGGTAGCGGATTGGTGGAAGCAGAAACAGTAGATGAAGCAAGGCCCGTCCCGAACAAAGTCCCAATCGCCTCAGGTGCCAGCGAGCCTGCGACATAACTCGCAGCCGATGTCGCAGTCAAAGTGCCGGCTACCTGTGTATCGAGCGGGACGGTGAGGCTCAAGTCCTTGCCGTAGTCGCGCGAATGGTCACGCCAGACCGTGTGGTAATGAATCTGATTGCGAAAGACGATTCCACCCTGGCATACAAACTCAATCCACACGTTTGGCCCGTCGATGCGTACATAGTTCGTGTTGGCAATCAGGAAGGAACTGGCATCACCCTGAACGCCGTTGCCGGTGAAGGCAACATAGGTGCCGCTCAACTCGCTCTCATAGCTGGCCATGAGATTTGCGGCAACGGTATCGTCCATGTCGCGAACCCACGGCCGCATCGCAGCCAGCAGCAGTTGCTTCTGCGAATCACTGAACGTGCTTACGGCAACGCCTACCTTTGTAGCGGGGAAGGTTCCATTGCCGCCGTTGCTTTCCCCCGGGCTCATCGTTGTGTCGCTGAAAGTGGTAGTGAGCTTTGCAGAAGCGAGTTGCGTTGAAGATAGCGAAGCGAGCATTGCTGCCAGCGCATCGCGTTCTTGGGCGAGCGGGGAATAAGTAGTTCCGTTGGCGGTAAAGGTGAGCGGTTCAAGAGCCTCAAACAAAGGAGTCGTGCCCACGACGCGGCCCTGATTGTAGGCAATGTTCGCACCGTAATGATGCCCGCCAAATTGCAGCATCCAGGCTCCTGTCGTGCTGGGAGTGTTCAGAAAAGCGAGATAGTAGAAGCCGTCTCCATAGCTGAAGTTTCCACCAGTGGATTGAGTGCCGAGCAGCGCATCTGCAAGACGAATCTGATTGAATTCTGCAGAGCCTTCGTTTGGCGTGGTGCCGGTTGCCGCACGAATCACTTCAAGGGCGGCGGCCAGTTGTTCTGCGTTTAAAGAACCAAGTTGGATCCCGTTGCGGCAGGTACCTGCACAAGGAAGATTCGACCAGCGCCTTGCCAGGGCAGGCGTGTAACTCTTCTCAAGCGCGTCCAGTTGAGTGGCGTTGAGCAGGGCCCGAAAGGCCAAAGCCTTCGCAACCACTTCGGATGCCTCAGCCGTTCGTGGTGCTGTGACGGAGGCCGTCATCAGGCCCATCCGGTGCTCTTCGGATTGAGCGCTTGCCGACGGCGTTGTAATCCAGTGCTGCAAGCCAAATCCTAAAGAAAGCAGCGCCGATGAGACCCACAAGAGTCTGTGATTCAATCTGTTTTTCATATCTAGACTTCCGTTTGTGTTGAAATTCTTCTCTGACCGATCTGGTCAAATACGTAGGCCAGCATCGCGATGATCGCCAGCAGCAAGACGCCCTTAGGCGCGAATGACGTAAACGCTCCCATCACCTCTTCAATGCGGTTCCCCTCACCCGTTACCCGGTTGGCAATCCAGCCCACCGCAGCAACCCCGGCCATTGTTCCCAGGCCGATGCGAACCCACTTGTAAAAACGCGTAAGGCTCAGCAGAATCAACCACGGCACGGTAACAGCAATTACAAAAAGCTGCATCGCTTCAATGCCGAGGTTGAAACCAAAGATGCTCAGCGCCATGCCCCATACGCCCAGATGCAGGTCTGCAAGAGCAGTAGCGAAGGCCAGCCCGTGCACCATGCCAAAACCGGCCGCGACATAAGTTTCCCTGCCTGCAAACACAGGTCGAATCGCATGCACCGCAGATACCAGCACCGATAACGCAATCAGCACCTCCACCGGCTGTTGCGGGGGCCGCAGCCAGCCGAGTGCAGCCGCAAGAAGCGTTATCGAGTGGCCCACTGTGAAGGCCGTCACAATCTTGAGCAGCCGAAGCAAGCTATAAGTGCTGCCACCAAAATCGCCCCACTGCTTGCCAGCCAGCAATAGCGTCGCGGGCAAAAGCAGCACCAGCAAAAAAAGCAGATGATCGGCCCCCTCTTCGATGTGCTGCATCCCGAGCGACACCATTCCCGCGAATCCAGCCCACAGGCTGCCTTCATCAAGATGAACGGAGAGCGAATTGATCTTTGTTGTCCCCGTGTTTACCTGAATCACACCCACCAGCCTCCTGAAAGGGCAAGCCTCTGGTTTGCTCGGTCGATTGAAGCTTCACATCCAGAAAATGCACGACCCAGGCCTGATTCTGCCCGCTGATGGGGTGTATGTGCGAAACAAGATAAGGCTTCAAAACCGCCTCAGGCTTCGCACCGAGACTATGGCCCAGGGCCAACTCGAGCTCGCTTACCGGCAGATGCAATTGCATGGCGACGGTGTCAGGCGCAACATCGAGCAGTGCAAGCGTCGTGGGTTGTTGATGGGCCCAGACGCTGAAGGCAAACAGGATTGAACTCAGGATCTTCATCTCTAAGTTCATTAAAGCGGCACGTGCTCTGAGAGTCACGTTAAGGAGTGTTAGAGCTTCGGTGCTACTAAGTGGGACTCAACTCGACACTGTGGGCTTGCAGCCTGCAACGCACTCGTCAGGCTATCGCCAGCACGGTGCAGATCGTCCAGCTCCATCGGCGGGAGCCTGTCCAGCACGAACCAGAAGTCGACGGTAGATTCCGTAATTGCAGTTCGGCGGCATTGACGCCAGTTCCATCGCCGGCAGGTTATGCCAGCATCATCACGCCAGACAATCTCACCCGGCTCGGGAGCCTCAACTACTGGCTGGCCGTCGCGAGAGGTATCAAATCCTTCTGAGCCATCGGCAACGACGAGTCGCGGGCTGCCCTGGTAGAGCGCCATATCCTCACCCCCGGCGGAAATTCCCCAGTTGAGGCTAACGGAGTTGTAGAGGTCAACAACCGGGTGGATCGACGGCAGGCCATTGTCTTTGCGGTAGCGGCGCAAAAGGCTGTCAACTGAAGGGGAGCTTCGTTTGGGGTTGGCTCCGAAGTCTCGAAAGGCCTGATGCCAGGCAGCGATGTGGGCATCTGCCCAGACTGCCGGGTGGATTGGGTAAGAAGCGACGGGTGCTTCTGGACGAAAACCGGTAACGGTAATGCTGAGGGCCCGATAATCGGCAAATCTGCGCCATACGGATTCATCCACCATTGGGGAAAAACGGCTTTCAAGCATGCTCCATACGATAACAAACCGACTTCGGGTAGCAATAAACAGGTCGGCCCTCTTGCGGCATAAGGCAGCCAAATCAATAGACTCTGTAATGTGCATTTAAACCGGACTGAGCCTTGAGACGACGGCTAGGGTGGTTTCAGAAATCCACAACCAAACTCGAACCCATGTATTTCGGCTTCCTTTTGATTCTGTTGGGTTGGGTGTATGCCCTGGCGCTCTTTTTGCTTCTCTATCTGAATCGCTTTCAGATTAGCCCTAGATTCTGCGGCCTACTTTACGAGCGTGCGCCGATGGCTCTGACATGTCGTAAACTCAAAGCCAAACAGACAGGGAGGAAGGCATGGAGTATCTGATCGGGTTTGTACTGGGCGCGGTAGTGTGTGCCTTTGCCAAGTTCTCCGGCTTCGACCGCGAGCGCGTCTTTTATCCCACTGTGGCCTGTGTCGTTGCAACCTACTACGGCTTGTTTGCGGTCATGGGACACTCCATGTCGGCGATCCTTGTGGAGGCTTCGATCGGCTGCGCCTTTTTCGCTCTCGCCGCAGCGGGTTTCCAAAAGAGCCTTTGGCTGATTGTGGTCGCACTTGTTGGCCACGCAGCTTTCGACGCTGTTCATCACCTCTTCATTGAGAATCCCGGTATGCCCAGCTGGTGGCCCGGCTTCTGCGGATCTATCGATCTCTTCCTCGGCGGCTACCTTGCCTTCTTGCTCAAACGACGCTCCGGCTTCGCTCCGAATCGCAAAGCATCTTAGTGAACAACGCGGCTCGGCCGCCCCCTCACCCATAAACCAGATCGCTAAGGCAATGCCGCAGCTTCAATAACCCACTGCGAACGCGTGTCTTCACCGTTCCCAGCGGCTCGCCCAGCACTTCGGCGATTTCTATCTGCGTCATTCCCGCGAAGTAGGCGAGTTCCAGCGTTTGCCGCCACTTTGCGGGCATCTCGCTCATCGCCCGGCGCACCGCCGCCCCCCGCTCGCACAGCCCATACGCCATCTCCGGGTTTGGCTTCTGGTCGATCCACACCGGTAGGTATTCTGGCCCTAGCGAGACGTGGCTCCGCCGCTTTCGCAACCGGTCAATCGCGCCCCGCCGCACAATCGTCAGCAGCCAGGTCTTCACGCTTCCCTGCGAGGAATCGTAGCGGTCAGCCGCCTTCCAGATCTTGAGATACGCATCGAGAACCACCTCTTCTGCGTCACCAGGATCTCCTACCATCCGCCGCGCAACCGTGTAAGCCAGCCCTGATGAGGCGTCATAGAACTCGCTCAGTGCATTGCTGTCGCCCTGGCTCATGCGAAGGAGATAACTGCTCCACGTGTCTACGCTTCTTTCCTCGGCACGCATAGTCATCATTCCTTCTCCATTTCTTCGCTGGGAGATTCAGCTTTGCTGCTTTGCCGCACAGATTCCATCCATCCACTAAGCGTGCCCAAATTGTCACACTTGAATTGCTCCCCGGATTGGACATGCTCGGCATGAATCGAGATCGTGCCGTCGGGTTTGGTCCAACAGCGCACAAGAAATGAGGCGTAAATTAACATCGGTGAGCACAGCCTCGCAAATGGCATTTCCAAAGCGGAGCCACCTGTGATCCATGCCACTTCCAAATCACTTCCAGCAGCGGAAGTCACTCAAAATAAAGCAAATAGAGTTGCAAACAAATTAACTCAGACCCACCTTCGCAAGCAGCTCCTTGAAGCGAGGATCGTCCCGAATCAGGTCGTATATCGGGTCCACCTTGAGGTAAACGAGCGGAGCGCTGCGTTCTTCAAGCGCCTTTGAGAGCCAACCGAAGGCTGCTGCCCGGTCGCCATTCCGCGCCGCAAGATCTGCCAACACGATCGGAGCCACATACACTGCTCTGGCTTGCTCCTCAACCGCAGCTTGCCATTTCCGGATTGCAGTTGGGTAGTCAGGCGCCGCCCGCACTATAGCCGCCAAAGTCGTGTCGCCCCCCAAAGTTAGAAATGCAAGAGCTGCTTCGAGCGCTAGCCGGAAGTCGCGGCTCTGTTCGTAGGCCAGCATCAGCCCTTTGTGGGCTTGCGCAAAATTCGGATCGATAGCCAGAGCCTTTTTGTAGGTCTCGATTGCCGGCTTGTACTCTCGCGTGTAATGCGCCGGATAGGCGGAATTGGTGACAATAATTGGTGACATCGGGTCGAGCTCCAATGCACGGCGAAACTCAAGATCGGCTTCTGCACGCCGGCTCTGGGCATTCAGATGTACGGCGTACCAATGGTGCGCGGTAGCGTGCCCCGGGTTCAACTCAATCGCCCGCCGGAACTCCGCCTCTGCCCTGGCCCATTGCCAACTATAGAGCGCCTCAACCATCGCCATTGATGTGTGGCCCTCGGCTAATTGTTCGTCGATCGCAATCGCCTTCTCGGCAAAAGCGCGCGCCTTCGGCATGTACTCATGCGCTTGCCCGCCATCAAAACTCAATAGACCGTTGCAATCGGCGAGGCCGGCGTAGGCGAGGGCATAATTCGGATCCTCAAGTGTGGCCTGCTCAAAGAAGGGAATCGCCTTCAGAAACTCGGCTCTGGTGCGTTTGTTCCAGTGGTAACGGCCATAAAGGTAGAGCTGATAAGCCTTGGGGCTCGCCGAAGAGCGCCTCGCAAGGCGTTGCACTTGCAGATCTTCGAGCTTGCGCGACAACACACGAGCTACCTCCCCACTCACCTTCGCCTGCAAAGACGGCATGCTCGCAAAGTCGAGGCTGTAGCGGCTGCCCCAGAGTCGCGCCCCGTCTGTGGCATCCACCAGCTCCATTGTGATTTGTGGAGCGCCCACAGGCGGCTTGCTCACTCGCCCGGTTAGTATTGCTCCTGCGCCCACTGCATTGCCAACTTCCCTCGGGCTCTTTGCTTTGTCTCGATAAGCAAATACAGTGCTTCGTGCCATCACTCGCAGATCTGGAATCTGCGACAAACTATCGATCAGGCCCTCGCTCAAACCATCGCCGAGATATTCCAGTTGCGCGTCACCATCGGTAGTAAAAGGCAAAACAGCCAGGGAATTGGGCCTGCTGCGCCAGATCCTGTCGCGTGCCAGGTAGACTCCAACGCCGAGTGCTGCGGCAGTTGCCGCTGCTCCCGTCAAAAACGATCTCCGGCTCACTGCCTCGACTGAAGCACTAACCACAACTGGCACCGGAGCAACCTGACCTTCAAGGATCTGTGCATGCAATTGCACCGTAGCGGCCTCAGGCTCGGCATCGAGGTCGCGGCGCAATTTCTCAGTCAGCACCCGATACTGGCCGAGAGCCAGATGACGGCTGCCGGTGGACGCATAAAGTCGCATCAACTCGCGCTGGGCTTGCTCATTGCCGGGCTCAACGGCCACTGCCTTCACCAGGCACTCAATTGCCGCACGCAAATCCCCATTGCCTTCTTCTACTCGCGACAGACAAAGCAGCAACTCCTGATGAAGATGTGAAAGTTGCTCTCGATAAATGGTCGTCCAGTCTTCCAGACGATCCTCAGGCAGCAATTCACCCGTGTAGGCAGCCAGCGCTCGACGAATCTGCGCTTTGTCCAAAGAGCCAATGGCCGTGCGAGCCTGCTCTTCAAACCGAAAGGCATCAATCCACAGGCCACCCGGCGCTCGCAAAGCCACCCGCTGGTCCTGCGTAACAAGAAAACTTGAAGCCACCCCAGGCTTAAGTTCTGGCTCCAGTGCACGCCTGGCAGTGTGCAGGGCCTTGTTGAGACTATTGAGCGCCTGCTCTCCGTTCAGCTCGGGCCATAGGGCGTCAAAAATCTCTTCGCGCCCCATCTCGTTCTTGCGTGCCAACGCCAGAAGCTTGATCAAGCTGCGGGATTTGCGGCGCGTCCAAAGGGCCTCATCCACCTGCTTGCCATCAATGGCAACGAGGAATTCGCCGAGCAAACGGATTTCTAATACCAGGGCAGCTTCCACGAGATACAACAATCATAGCTGCCTTAGACTAAATTTCGTTTATACAGCACTTAAAGCAACTGTTCCGTCTCAAGAGCCCCAAAGCCCAACGCAACTGCACCCGGCAAATGCTCTGCCAGCATCCTGTTGGCAAAAGGCAATTAACTCTTCCTCATGCAATCATCCTGCCTTGCTAGTCCAGCAAATACTCGCGAATCATAACGC
>JAPKYY010000747.1 GCA_026394095.1 Acidobacteriota bacterium
CTACTAGGAGAAATGCCATGAAAAAATCACTCTTACTGATCACACTCTCCAGCGTTGCTTTGAGCAAGAAGTTTTATGGCGATGATCCGCTCTTGAGCGAGCCCAAGCCGCTAAACGTCAAGGAGGCGGCAACGCGTAAATTGAGCGATGCGTTCGACCTGTTTTCCAATCAGTTTGGCAAACTCGGTGAGCGACAGCCAGAGAAGGGCCCGCCGATTCGCGGCAAGGCCGTCAATACGTTGGGTGAGCCAATGGATAGCTCGTGGTGGGAGCGCCGGCATTACTACAGGCGTATGAGCGCGGACGAACTGAAGCGCGGGCCAGGCAATACCAATCAACCCTCGACTGAAGGCAAGTGGACGATCATTGGTGCAAAAACCGAGGGCGTCACGCCGGGATTTACAATCCGTGACACAAAGAACCGTTTGTATTTCATCAAGTTTGATCCACTCAGCAATCCAGAGATGGCTTCAACCGCGGATGCCGTGGTTTCCCGGATTTTTTATGCCATTGGCTATCATGTGCCCGAGAACGACCTGATTCATCTGGACCCGAATCAACTGGTGATTGGGCCTGACGTTAGCGTGCCGGGCAAAAAGGGCGTACCGCGGCAGATGACGCGGGAAGACCTGACGCTGCTTTTCTCCAGAGTGCCCAAGGGCAAGGATGGCAAGTACCGGGCAACGGCTTCGCTTGCCTTGCCGGGCAAACCAATCGGGCCTCCTCGATACTACGGAATGCGAACGGATGACCCTAACGATATTGTTCCGCATGAGCATCGCCGGGATGTAAGAGCACTGCATGTGGTGGATGCATGGCTTGACCACGACGACTCCAGAGCAATTAACAACCTCGATGTTCTATACAAAGATGGAGACAGGCAATACATCAAGCACTACATGCTCGACTTTGGATCGACTTTGGGAAGTGGCACCGAGGTAGCTAATAGCGCCCGGAGCGGTAGCTACTTCTTTACCTGGAAGGACTCGGCAAAGCAACTGTTCACGCTGGGACTGGTGCCGCCGTACTGGGCATTTTCGAAGTATCCCGATTTGCCGAGTGTGGGCCGCTTTGAATACAAAACTTTCGACCCTGAAAAGTGGGTACCGGAGTATCCAAACTCTGCATTTCTGAACCGGCTACCGGACGACGAATTCTGGGGCGCAAAACTTGTGACTGCCTTTACAGATGAAGATTTGCGGGCATTGATATCGGTTGGTGAATTGAGTGACCCGAAGGCTGCCGACTGGTTGCTGAAGTGTCTGATTGAACGCCGCAACAAGATTGGGAAGGCGTACTTTGGCAAGGTGCTGCCGCTGGACCAGTTTGAGTTGCAGGGTGGCGAATTGAAGTGGGTGGATCTGGGGGCGAAGCTCGGTTATCAGCCTGAGTCCAATGTCTCCTTGCAGTGGTTTCAATTTGATAATGATTCTGAAAAGAAGACGCCGATCGCCGGACAGACGGGCCGGTCGCCGGGCAAGCCGCTGGAAGGTTATTATGGCGTGACCATCACGAATACGAAAAACCCGAAACAGACCATTGATGTATTTCTGCGGGGACAAACCGTCGTTGGCATTGACCGGACCTGGTAAAAGGAGAGCTCGTGGAACGTCCCGAGTATCAATCACGCCCCGAAATTCGAAGCCTGCAGAGCTTTCCGAGCTTTCAGGTTATCGGTGAAAAGCCGAAGGGCGCACTTGAGAAGTTTCTTTCGTTCTTTGCCGACGTAAGGGGCGGGGAAGGCCCGGGAGTGCTGCTGATGACGGTAAACGTCTTTCTGCTGCTCTTTGCATATTACCTTCTTAAGACTGTGAGAGAAGCGCTGATTCTGACTGAGGGTGGAGCCTATATCAAGGCTTACTCTTCGGCTGGTCAGGCTGCTTTGCTCATGTTGATTGTGCCCATTTATGGCTACGTCGGCTCGAAGGTAAATCGCATTGGTCTGGTGGCCGGGCTGGGGCTTTTCTTTGCGGTGAACCTGGTGTTGTTCTATGTTTTTGGAGTCGCCGGGGCCAAAGAGGGTGTTGTGTTCTACATCTGGGTTGGCATCTTTAACGTCTTCATCGTTTCGCAGTTTTGGGCCTTTGCAAACGATATTTATACTGAGCCGCAAGGTAAGCGGCTCTTTGCGATGATCGGGGTTGGTGCCTCTCTCGGGGCCTGGCTTGGGGCGCAGGCCGCATCGGAACTGGTAAAACGGTTGAACCTCAATCCTTACCAGCTACAGTTGATTGCAGCCGCGATTCTGGTTGTTTGCGTTGGGATTATGGTGACGGTAAACCGGATTCAAACGAAGGAAAGCATCCCTGAGATGGCTGCGCTGGCGGATCAGAAGTTGGGTGATGAGGGTGGCTTTGCGCTGGTTTTCAAGAGCCGGTATCTTACCTGGATTGCGATTCTGACGGTGTTGTTGAATATCGTGAATTCGAGTGGGGAGTTCTTGCTGGGGTCGGTTGTGAGTGCCGAGGCGAAGACGCTGTTTCCCACTGATATCGCGGCGCAGAAGCAGTATGTTGGGGCTTTCTATGGATCTTTCTTTGCTGGCGTGAATTTGCTGGGCTTTCTGCTGCAGACTTTTGCCGTGTCCCGGCTCTTTCAGTACATCGGCGTTCGCGGGGCGTTGTACGTGCTGCCTGTGATTGCGCTGGTGAGTTATTCGGTGTTGGCATTTGTGCCACTGCTGGCAGTGGTGCGGGTGGCCAAGACGCTGGAGAACTCGACGGATTATTCGATTCAGAATACGCTCAGGCAGGCTCTGTTTTTGCCGACATCAAGCGAGGCCAAGTACAATGCCAAGGCAGCAAACGATACGTTCTTTATGCTCGGCGGAGATGTAATTCAGGCCGGGATTGTGAAGCTGGGAGCGGAATTGCAAATGGCCACGGCCGGCTTTGCCTGGCTGAACGTGGTCTTTACTCTGGGGTGGTTGTGGATTGCGTCCCGTCTGGAGAAAGAGCATCGGCGGCTTTCTTTTTGATCTCCAGCAAGAGGCTGTTTCCAGACTCAAGCATGAGATGATCGAGGATCTCCTGTTGCGTTCTCTGCGCAGTTACCGGGGTGGATTCGAGCAATTGGGTTAGCTGTTTGAAGACTGCTTCCGGCAGCGTGCTTGCAAGATATTCAAATCCAAGACCTGACAG
>JAPKYY010000776.1 GCA_026394095.1 Acidobacteriota bacterium
TCGCACATCAACCGTCTCGACTGGCGCCTCAACAAGTCCGTCAAGATCAAAGAGAAGTTCACCGCCACTGGTACCTTTGAAGTCTTCAATGTCTTGAACTACCAGAACTACGGCGTCTACAACACCAACATCGGCATTGCCAGCTACGGCCGCGCCGCCTATAATTCCAACTTGGCCTACGCAGCGCGAATGCTGCAGTTCTCAGCCAGATTGGATTTCTAACGATGATTGCGCTTTACGGGCTCCTCCTCCTAGCTGCGACGCCAGACCTCTGGCTCCGGCGGGTGGAGCCCGAAAAGTCGAAAGACGAGCGCACCCTCTATTCCTCCCTGACAGACGAGAAAGCCCGCGAGGTCTTCCGGACGGGCTTCTGGTCCTCTAAAGCCATTACCGAGGCTGAATACATCTCCCGTGTCGAACACATCGACAACGCCTTTGGTTCCGGCCAGCCCGGTTCCGGTGCCAACACCGATGCGGGGCGCCTCTACCTGGCCCTGGGTCCTCCCACTTCGATCAGCAAACTCCCCTCCAGCCGCATCTTTTACCCCACCGAGATCTGGGCCTACGATCATGTCCCCGGCCTGCAAACCAGCTCTCGTGTACAGTTCCTCTTCTATGGCGACCGTCGCAAGCTCTACTCGCCCCAACTGCACACCATCCGCGCCCTGCTGATCCCGAATGCGGGCACGCGCGGCCTCTTCCCGGTCAACGACATCATTACTGAGACCGACGTCAAGGAACGCCTCAACCTCTCGCCAGCCGAGATGGATGTGCTCGAAGCTGCGATTGGTGTGGGGCGTGGCATCAAAAACTCTGCCAACTCCGAGATCCTCTATCTCGCCACCAGCCCCCGCGAGATGCTCTCACGAACCCGTGCTGGCGCTGCCTCCTCACGCATCCGCTTTGAAGGCGAACGCCCCAAGCTCGCGACCAAACAATTCCAGACTGCAAACAAGATTCCGGCGATAGACCTCACCTTCACCGGTTCCGCCCGAAACTCGATCACTGTTGAGATCCGCGACCTTGAGTCGTTCACCAATAAACTCGATTTCGAAGCAACGAAACCATTCACCTACACGCAGCGTGTCTACCTGCTGCCGGGCGAATACACGCTACTGGTTGAGGTCGACGGCTTCCGCACCGGCTATGTCATCAATGTCGCCAAGCTCAGCCCGGCAGACCCGCTGGCAGACCCTCACTTTCCCGGTGCGGACTGGGCCTCCATCGGCCGTCAGTATCTGCTTGCTCAAGATCTTCCCCGCGCCAGCACCTGCTTCAAGCGTGCTCTGGCTGCCGGCCGCAGCGTGGATGCGCTGGTGGGCTCCGCCCGTCTTGCCAAAACTCTCGATGAGTCTCGCGACCTCCTGAACGAAGCTCTCAGGATTCAGCCGAATCATTTCGAGGCCCTGGTCTCCCTCGCCGGCGTCACCGCCGAATTTCAAGACTACCCACTCGCCGCCACCTACTACGAACGCGCCCTCGCCATTCGCAAAGTACCGGTTATCGAGGAGGCACTTGCGCGCGTAGCAAGTCATCGGCCGCAACCAAAATAGTCATCCGCAAGCGCTCTGGATAATCCTTGGGCAACCCGGCCAGAAACTGCTTCACCGTAGCGGCCGCCGTTGCTGAGCGGTGCCAGCCGAGAGTGGCCCCCATCCAGCGCTGTGGAAAGAAGATGTCGCCCGTCTTCTGGATCTCACTGAGCAACTGAAGACTGGGCAGAATGTACTTTTCGCTCACTGCCACTCGTGTCGGATGATGCAGGTAGCTCAACCCTTCAAGCACCCAGGGCTCATGCCCACGGTTCTTGACATCCTTCAGCCGCTCAAAAAATGCCGAACCGTCCTTCTCAAGGGCGGGCATTACAAAGGCAAATTGGGCCTTGCGGTCTGGGTTCTCAATCCGGGCCAGTTGTTCAGCCCTGACGTCAACGCCGCGAATCATCAGCTCTGCCGCAAGCCGGATATAGTCATTCTCGGCCAGCGGCAGATCAGGAATGGTGATCTGCTTGCGCCAGACCTTTTCGAGCCACTCTACAGGAGCGACACTCCGGTAGACCTGATAGTAAGCCGACTTGATGCTGCGGTTTTTGGCACTGTTCATACCCTCCCGCAGCATGGCTTCAACTCGGGGCAGCTCCTTCGGGTGGCGCCACATCAGGCGTTCGAGGTCGCCCAAAAGGCGAGTGAGAATCAACTCCTCTTTTTCAAGAGGAATGGCCTTCAAGGCCAGCTCAAACAGATCCACCTGGTCTTCCCACAAGGCTGACCAGGCTTGTGCCCTCACGAGAGGGTCCTCGATCTCAGGCAGATGCGCGAGCAGGTAAGCCTTGCTCTTCGCATCAAGACGATACTCACCGTAACCATCCGGTAGCACGAAGCCTTCATAGCTTCGAGTTTTTGTCACCTTCGGCCTGCCCGCAGTATCGATCCAGGTTTTGCTCCATGCCGTCAGGTCTGTGCCAAAGACGGCGAGCAGGTCGTCCCAGGTGGCATTGCTGAAAGAGTACTTCTTGAGGTATCGCTGTAGCCCTTGCTGGAAGGCTTTCTCGCCCAGCATCTTCTCAAGCTGCTGCATGACGATGGGCGACTTCTGATAGATGATCGGGCCGTACATTGTGCCGGCCTCGTTCAGATTCGCCAGCTTCTGCCGGATCGCATTCGCACCCTGTGTCCGGTCTACGTTATATGCCGAGCGGTAATGGCTGAGAAAGAACCGCAACTCATGATTCAGCTCTGGAAACGAAGGATTGACAATCTTCGCTGCCATGAAGTTGGCAAACACTTCTTTGAGCCACACATCGTTAAACCACTTCATCGTCACGAGGTCACCAAACCACATATGCGCTGTCTCATGCGAGATCACACTCGCCCGGCCCAACCGCTGGGCCTGCGTAGCCGACTCCTCAAGAAACAAGCCGGAAGAGTTGTAGCTGATCGCCCCGGCATGCTCCATGCCGCCGAATTGAAACGAAGGAAGGGCCATGAAGTCGAGCTTGCCAAAGGGGTAGGGCACACCTGTGTACTCTTCCATCCAGGCTACTGCCCTGGCATGCAGGTCGAAAATCGCTTCGCGGTTGCGCTCTACCTTCTTTACATCGGTTTCCCGGTGATACATCCGGTATTTACGACCCGCAATCTCGGCGGTCTCAACCTGAAACTTGCCCGCCCCAAAAAAGAGCAGATAAGTCGACAGCGGTTGGGTCTGAACGCCCAGGTCGGCGTTAGACAGGGTCTTCCAGCCCTCTGGTACGGACATCGTGACCGTGAAGCGAGCCTTGAGATCCGGTTGATCGAAGCAGGGAATCGCAAAATGCGCCCGGGCCGGAACAAAGAGGGAGTAGAAAAAGTCCGGGTTGCGGTTGAGCGAAGCATCGCCAAGACGGAATTCGATCTCGATCTCGCTGGTTCCAGCCGGGAAAACCAGATGGCCGTTCACCGCCTGATAGCTCGCACTGGCCCGGATGACATTGGCTGCGCCGGGGGCA
The DNA here is from genome assembly GCA_026394095.1 of Acidobacteriota bacterium. GTDB lineage: Bacteria > Acidobacteriota > Terriglobia > Bryobacterales > Bryobacteraceae > Bryobacter. Next base: position 3,488 of record JAPKYY010000776.1, read on the forward strand.
AAGTCGAGCACAATTGGGGTGCTTCGGTCCTTGAGCTCATATTGCAAACGGGCCTTACCCAGCAGAGGCTCGCTCTTGACTGCTGGCACCTTCAGATCCAGCGAGTAGCGCAAATTGGCAATTTGACTGGCCCGCTGCCTGGCCAGGCCCTCACTGATCCCGGTTTCCGGGTCAATTCCGAGTGTCATTATGGCCACAACCAGAGCAGATTCCCACATGCCTCAAGGTATCAAACCAGCGCCTTAGGACTAAAGTCATATCCCTATCTGGTCGATACCTCCCCTAGAGCTGGAGTGTCTAATGACTACTAAAATCACGCATACGATCTTCCGGCCCTCGCTATCTGATCTCTTTTTTCTCGTGCTTTTGGTGTGGCTTTTCGCCGTAAGCCCGGTGGGTTGGTCCAGAACTTTGCTCGATGCGGATACGTGGTTGCACACACGGATCGGAGAAATCATTCTCTCTACGGGGGAAGTTCCTCATCACGATTTGTTCGCATTCTCAAAAGTAGGGGAAGCCTGGTATGCCTTCGAGTGGCTTTCAGAGGTGATCCTTGCTTCGGTCTATCGGATCTCCGGCCTGAAAGTGATTTCGGCCCTGTCTGCAGTGCTGATCACGCTCTATCTAA
>JAPKYY010000546.1 GCA_026394095.1 Acidobacteriota bacterium
AATCGGCAATTGCCTCCGCTCCTGATTCGCCGCCCCAAGCGAGGTATAGCCCGTCGGGTTCAAAGTCGGGAAGGCCCCCGCCGGAAGATTTGCAATTCCAATTGCCTTACCCCAATCGAGGCCCAGGCCCTTCGATCCATCAAGGTTGATGCGATTGCCGTACGTGTACCGCAACTCGTTCAGCATCGTCGGCGTGATGATCTTGTTGTAGCTAAGGTAGGTGTAATGCTGGTGCCGCTTCGGGTCAGTCAGCGTCTCGGCCGCTTCCTGCGGAAACACCGTCGTATTGAAGCGATCATCCGAATTGTACAGATACCGGAAGGTCAGCTTGTCGTTCATCGTCAGATTGTGATCCACCTTCGCGGTGTAGTTATTACGAGGGAATTGGGTCACATAGTTTGCCCGAAAATTGTTCACCCCCGTAGCATTATCCGCAGGCCGGTTCGGCAGCGGAAAATAAGCGGCAATATTCTTCCCCGCAGCATCCAGCCGGCTTGCAGGAATCACATTACCCGGAAACTGCGTCCGGCGGTTCGCACCGTTTACCAGCGTCGTCGTCGCCGGGTCAAAGATCGGATTGGAGTTCAAACTGAAATCTCCACCACGCTGCGCCACCGTCGGCACCGTCAGCGTCCGCACCACACCCTCATTGCGGCGGCTCCCCTCGTATGCAAAAAAGAAGAAAGTCTTGTCCTTCCCGTTGTACAGCTTCGGTATCCGCACCGGGCCCCCAATCGTCCCGCCAAACACGTTGTAACGCAAAGGAGCACGCACCTTTTCGTTATTTACAACCGGCGCAAAATAGTTCGCCGCATCCAGCTTCTCATTCCTGAAGTATTCAAACAGAGTCCCCTGCAATTGATTGGTGCCGCTCTTGGTCGTTGCGATCACAACGCCCCCTGCGCTCCCGCCATACTCGGCGCTATAGCTGTTGGCCAGAATCTTCACTTCAGCCACAGTTTCTACAGGCGGGTCCAGATCCACCTGTCCAATTCCGAGCCGCATATTCTGTGCCGTTCCACCATCGATAAAGAAGTTCTGCGATTGCGTTCTGCCCCCCGCAAGCGAAAAGTTCGGCTTGCCGCCAGCGTCGTAATTCACAAACACAGCAGCCCCGGTAAGCCCAATAATGTTCATACTCCGCCGGTCCCCAATCGGCATGTCTTCAATCGTCTTGGCTTCAATCAATTGGCTCACATCGCTCGACCGCGTCTCGATCGACGAAGCCGTCGCCGCCACACTGATCGATTCCGTCACTGCACCAACTTCAAGCGTAAGATTGAGCTCCAGGCTCTGACCCGTTGTCAGCGCAAGATTGGTCCGCACCAGCTTCTTGAATCCCGGCTTTTCAACACTCAACGTGTACCGTCCAATCGGCAGTGCTCGAATGGCATAAAGGCCGCTGTCGTTGGTTGTCACCGTGGTCGTTGAAGCAGTCGCCGCATTCACAATGCTCACCTGCGCACCAACAACTACCGCCCCCTGGCCATCGCTAACCAGTCCGGAAAGATTGGCCTGCGACGACTGTGCGCTGCACACACGGGCCAGTAGAAAAATCGAAATCAAAACGCCTGAAGCTTTTAACATTAACGGGATAATATCACTGCCCATCAACCTGAATTCATTTTCTTCTTGACTCCGTACTCCACTACGGCCCCTAGACTCAGATCATGAAGAAAACAAGCACGCGTGGCTGCACCTGCTGCGCATCCTGCCCCTGTGGCGATCCCAACTGCAAATGCTCCTGCTGCACCGGCAGCAAATAACCATTCACAATTAAGTCATGACTATTTCTGAAGTTGCGCGGCAGGCCCTTG
>JAPKYY010000438.1 GCA_026394095.1 Acidobacteriota bacterium
GACTTATGCGGCGATTCGCGAGATGGGCCGCTCGGGGATTGAGGCGATGATCGATAGGTGTTGTGAGGTGGCACGGCTGATCGTGGACGGGGCCGGAGCGTTGCCAGGTGTTGAAGTATTGAGCCGGGCGATGCTCAATCAGGGACTGCTGGCTGTGGGCGATGATGCGCGCACCGAGCGCGTGATGGAGCTGGTGAATGCGAGCGGTGAAGCATTCTTGACCGGAACTACTTACGCGGGACGGAGGGCGATCCGGGTAAGTGTGTGCAGCTGGCAATCGAATGCGCAGGATGCGGCGCGGTGTGTGGCAGCGATTGCTTTAGCGCTTGATAGTGAAGCGGTCTAGCTCTTTGCCTTCAGCGGAGATTTGCTTGAGGGTGAGTTGCTTTGCATCGGCATCGATCACAGAGAAAGAATGGACGTTTGAGACGAATTGTCTTGTGAATTCCTGCCAGCTTGCCGGATCGTTGTTCTGTTCTGTGTTGTAGAGGTTGGCACCGCCCGCACCGGTGGTGATGTAGATCACGCCTTTGGGGCTGGTGTTTTTGTCGCCATCGAACGATTTGTCGAGGGTCCATTGGCCAGGAACTTCGGCGTTCTTGCCGAGAACGAAGCCGGGTTCTACTTTGAAAGTAAGGGGGTGGGTGCGCTGGTAGTTGTGGACGTGGCCGGCGAGGACGAGGTCGACTTTGCCTTCTTCAAAGATGTCTGCCAGGACACGGACGCGTTGTTCTTTGAAGTGTACTTTTGAGGAATTGAAGGGCGGATGGTGGAGGCCGATGATGCGCCATTTGGCTTTGGAGGCAGCCTTCAAATCGTTACGGACCCAGGTGCGAAATTCTTCTGAAGTCCAGTCGACATAGACGTTGGAATCAAGGACCGTCCAGTGGACGTTGCCGTAATCGAAGGAGAAGTTGGCCATGCGGGGATATTGACCGGCAGTGGCATCGATGAATTTCTTTTGAATTTCGGCTGCACCCTGGAGTTCTGGGACTTGTTTGTCGCCTGGTTTGAGCATCGGGCCATTGGTGGGTTGGGCCCAGTAGAGGTAGTAAGCGAGGCCGTCGGGAGTTTTGTCGAAATCGACGATGGGTTGGGAATCGTGATTGCCGATGACGCCGGTGAAGAGGGTAGAACGGAGGAGGGGTGCGCCCTGGGTGGGGTCGGCCTGATCGGCGTTGTAGACCGGCCAGAAGTTGGTTTGATACTCAGAAACACGGCCGCGGCTATAGACAATGTCACCCGTGATGAAAATGTAGTCTGGCTTGTGTTGGGCGGCATGGAAGGCGACTTCGCGCTGGCCTTTGGTGTTGGCGGCACAATCGCCAAAGACGACGAAGTGGGAAGCTTCGTTTGCTGTCTTGCGGGCGATGGAGGCAGATTCGAAAATGAGCTTGCTATCGGCCGAGATGCGGTAGGAGAAGGGCTTGCCGGGCTTGAGTTTCGTAAGGGTGGCAGCGTAGACGCGGTGAGCGTCGGTGCCGGTAAAGTCGACGCGGCGGATTTGTTTTGGGGTGGCTTTGAGCCAGGTGTTGGCGGGTTTGTATTCGACAGTGAAGGCGACGTCTTTGTCATGGCCCATCCACATCAACTGGAGCGAATCCTGAGTGGGTTGGTTGCCGAGCTGGAGATAAGGTTTTTCAAAGAAGTAGGGGTCTTTGGCCAGAAGAGGGAATGAGAGGGCGAGAAGGAGCAGCGTCTTCATGTGTGTCTATTTATATTGTGCGCTTAACGGTTGCAATTGAATTAAGCGATGCCAGAATCTGAGATTTTTTGAATTGTTGGGGGAGCAGGGTTTGCGATTCCGGCGGATTGGGGGGCTAGTTTGCTAGATTGGTATTGTTCCAGGGAGTCTATATGAATCTACGTCCGTTGCACGACCATGTGCTAGTAAAGCGTCTTGAGACGCAAAGCAATAAGATTGGCAGCCTCTACGTGCCTGATAGCGCGCAGGAAAAGCCCCAGGAGGCCGAAGTTGTGGCCGTGGGTGCCGGCAAACAGCTGAAGGATGGCCGCCGCGTGGCCATGGAAGTAAAGGTTGGTGACAAGATCCTGTTCGGTAAATATTCCGGATCTGAAACCAAAGTGAGCGGGGAAGAGTATTTGATCTTAAGGGAAAGCGAAATTTTAGCGGTTCTCGGCTAGAGCGTCGCTTTGAGATTTTAGGAGAAGTCAGCAACCATGAAGACGATGATGATGCGAGTGGCGCTGGGCGCCTTTATGACAGTGGCGCTGTTTGGCCAGGCGAAGATTGCGATTCTGAATACGCAGAAGGCGCTACTCGATACGGCGGAAATCAAGAAGGCACAGGCCGATCTTGAAGCGAAGTTCAAGCCACGTACCGATGATTTGAAGCGGCTGGATACGGAACTTGCCGACATCCAAAACCGTCTAAGTGCAGGAGCGGGTAAATTGACCCCTCAGGTAGAAGCCGATTTGCAGGGTCAGGGCCAACGCAAGCAGCGCGAGATGACCCGGAAGCAGGAAGACCTGCAGGCAGAAGTGGAGCGAGAAAGACAGGAAATTTTGCTCAAGGACAGCCAGCGTATGCAGGATGTTGTGAAGAAGTTGTCTGACGAGAA
>JAPKYY010000313.1 GCA_026394095.1 Acidobacteriota bacterium
ATATTGCTGTCTTCACGCTCAATGCCCAACTCCGCGAAGAGGCCAATCAGGTTTGGATAGGTCTTCTCGTTATGCACGATGAAGCCGCTATCAATTTGCCGTGGCCCCATACTTGTCTCAATCGTATGGGTATGGGTATGCCCTCCTAGCCGGCTTTCCCGCTCGAAAAGATGCACTTCATGTTTTCGGCTCAACAACCACGCACAAGACAATCCCGAAATTCCACTCCCAATCACTGCGACGCGCATCTAGTTAATTGTGAGAACCTTCCTTATTGCTCTTTTTTCAGCCATTCTGATATGGATGCTTGTCATGACCACGCTGACAAGCCTCAAAATGCCGATTTGGGAGGCATTTGCCACCTTTGGCGACAATCCGTGGGCGGTTGCCACCCTTTGGGATGCCTATTTTGGCTTCTTGACCTTTTATATTTGGGTGGCCTGGAAAGAATCAAAAACTTCCATCCGCTTGATGTGGTTTATCCTGATCATGGCTCTCGGAAACATCGCTATGAGTCTATACGTACTGATCCAGTTATTTGGTTTGAAGCCGGGTCAATCTCCATCCATGATCATTACTGCACGCCATGAATAGGTTGAAATCCAGAATCGTCGATTTACTCCGGCAGGGCTCCAGCCCGGATCAGCTTTCACTCACCATTGTCCTTGGCCTGGCATTGGGGACAATTCCAATTCTTGGTACAACGACACTGTTGTGCGCAGCGGCCGCGATGACCTGGCGGCTGAACATGCCGCTCATCATGCTGATCAACTACGTGGTCTATCCGGTTCAACTATTGATATACATTCCGTTAATGTTGTCAGGGGCAAGCCTGCTCGATTCCTCCATGAAGTCCCTTACCGTCTCTGGTGTTTATACGATGCTTCGCTCAGACATCCTGGGAACAATCCAGCGCCTCTTCTGGGCGAACCTTGGTGCCGTCCTGATCTGGGGAGCGATCTCACTTCCACTCGGATTCATCCTCTATGTCATCGCAAGACGCCTCATGAGAAACTTTCACAAGGCAATCGAGTCGCCCAATGAATCCATTTAGCACTGTTCCCTTTTGGCAGGAATTTCTAAACCTCAGCACGCAAACCCTGCTCATCATGTGTGCCTGGATGTTTGTCCTCTGGCTGATTCACCTCGCCATCCGCAATGCAGCTATCGTGGACGCCGGGTGGGCCTTCGGTATTGCATTCTGCGCCGCCTTCTACGCGTTTCATGGCTCTGGGGCATTTCCGCGCCGCTGGCTGCTGGCCATCATGGTTCTGGTCTGGGGGCTAAGACTTGGACTTCATCTACTATTCAACAGAATCATAGGCCATCCCGAAGAAGGCCGCTATGTCGAGCTGCGCCGCAAGTGGAGCCCCAATCCCGGTTGGAAATTCCTTGTGTTCTACCAGGTACAGGCCGTCAGTTGTGTCCTGTTGGCGATTCCCTTTCTGCTTGCCTGCCTGAACTTTGAGCCCGAATTCAACATCTTCGATAAAGCAGCGATCTTCTTGTGGGTCTTCGGCACAGCTGGTGTAACGACTGCCGACATGCAACTGAATCGATTCAAGAACAACCCCGAGAACAGAGGCAAGGTATGCCGCGAAGGCCTTTGGAGCTGGTCACGTCACCCCAATTATTTCTTTGAATGGCTGGTCTGGCTGAGCTACGGCCTTTACGCGCTCACTGGCCCATGGGGCTTTCTGGGAATGATCGCCCCGGCTCTGATTCTGCACTTCGTTTTGAACGTCACCGGCATCCCCCCAACCGAAGAGCAGGCATTGCGCAGCAAGGGCGAGCAGTATCGCAAGTATCAGCAGGAGGTCAGCATCTTCATCCCCATGCCTCCAAAACTTCAGGCTGAATCCTGATGGCTGCCTTCTACGAATCCTGGCTCGATCGAAACCTCCTGCCGGACTGGCTGATCCGCATCGGCATCCGCCGCCTCCTGGCACAAAGATTGATCGACGAATCCCGGCGCGACCCTGTTGCATGGCGCAATGAAATACGCTCCAGCCCGCTAGCGACTCACACGCCCGACGCCAACGCCCAACACTACGAGGTGCCAACAGACTTCTTCCTGGCCGCGCTGGGGCCGCGGCGCAAATACTCCAGTGCCTGGTATGAAACGGGTAGGGAGACTCTGGCCGAAGCTGAGATCGCAATGCTAAAGATCACTTGCGAGCGGGCGAAACTCAAAGACGGCGACTCGATTCTCGAGCTCGGCTGCGGTTGGGGGTCCCTCTCACTCTGGATGGCCGAACAATATCCGAACTCAAAGATTGTCGCCGTTTCCAACTCGCGCACCCAAAAGGCCTTCATCGACGCAGAAGCCGCTCGCCTTTCACTACCCAACCTTGAAATCCGCACCGCCGACATGGTGCACTTCGACCCAGGGCAACAATT
>JAPKYY010000139.1 GCA_026394095.1 Acidobacteriota bacterium
CGGCCGCCCCACCCGGTTGTTGGCCCACGCAGTGGCATCCAGATTGTCGTTGCGCAGAAATTCAAATGCAGAGCCATGAAAGTCGTTCGATCCCCCTTTGGTGACCACGCTGACAATGCCGCCACCAGATTTTCCAAACTCGGCGTCATAGCTATTGCGAGTTACTTGTACTTCCTGCACGCTCTCAACCGAGGGCGAGGCAAGCAATCCACCCCAGTCGCCTGCCGTTGCCGGGATTCCGTCCACCAGTACTAACCCGGACATATCTCTACCGCCATTGAAGGCAAAGCGGGCGACATTCTGGTCCGACGTGTTGTTGGATTGTGCCACCGACATCGAAGTCACCCCGGCCATCGCGTGGACGGCGACAAAGGGGTTGCGAGCGCTGGCTGGCAGGCTGAGCATCTTTTGACGGTCGATCGTAAACGATTGGTTGGCGCTCTGTGTATCGAGCTGCGCTGCCGCCGCCTGAACTTCGATCGATTCGCTCAGCTGCCCCAGTACCAGACTTGCATTCAGTTCGGCTGCCTGGTTACTCCTGACAGTGAACGCAGTAGTTGCAAACTGTTTGAAGCCTTTGGCCTCCACTTGCAGCGTGTAGTCGCCGGGGGCGATCTGCGAGAAAACGTACCGCCCATCGGCACCTGATACGGTTTGTCTCGATTCACTGGTGGCGGCGTTCTTGATCCTGACGCTTGCTCCGGGCACGGGAGCCGCCCCGGGGTCGCTAATCAGGCCGGAAATGCTGCCTGAGAAAGCCTGGGGGTAAAGACTGGTGGCGACCAGACACAACAAGGGTAATAGCGAAATGCGACTGAGCACAATGACCTCATTTGAAGGGCCCAAACCGATCTATCGGTTGGTCCATTGAGACACATGTTATGTGTCGACGGAGTGAACAACAAGTTGGGATGGTGTTTGTAAACGTTTCCAAACTATTGAAAACAGTTATAGAATCTAGGCAAAGGTGAGTCAGGGTACGTGCAAAATCAGCTTGGGCAATTCACAGCAGAACAAAAGCTGACAGCACTTGAGGCTGCTCTCCAAAGCAATACTTTTGCCCGCAGTAACCAGCTCAAACGCCTGCTGACTTATCTCGTCAAGCGCGAAATCGATGGCCTGGCAGAGAATCCCACCGAATACGAAATCGCGATTGAAGCTTTGGGGATGCCCGCAGATTTCTCTCCGGGTGAGGATTCAACGGTACGAAATCGTGTCCATAGCTTGCGCAAAAAACTGGAGGATTTGTATCGGCTCGAGCTGACTGAGTCTGTAATCAGGATCGAATTCTCGAGAGGCACCTACCTTCCGAGATTTTTGGAACTAACACCTCTTGCCGAATCTAGTCCGAAGTTGCTTCTCTCTGAATCCCCAACTGAGCTGGAAGCTCCGGCTCTAACGCGAAAAGGGCCTGCAAGGCTCCTGCCAATTGCCACATTTGCGACGGGTGTCCTGTTGGCTGGCATGGCCTTCCTGATATTTGGATACAGGTTTCCGGTCTCAAGAGTGGACCCAATCTTGCGAGAGGTATGGGGGCCAATTCTTGATCCAGACGCCAACGCCCTGATTTGCGTGGCAACCACTCCCCAGATGCCGATTCGAAGTATTCCGGGCCAGTGGAAGCCGCTGGCAGGCGAACCCTTCCTCGAAGCGCCACCCAATGTAGTGGAATGGTATTCAAAGTTGCGGCCCCAATCCACTGGGAACAAGATTTATCTTCTGCCCACAACTAATTCAGTTGGCCTGGGTGATGCCTTTGGGGCGGCCTCTGCCGCCAAACTGTTAACCATGGCTGGTGCCTCTTATCAGTTAGTGGCAGAACGATTGGTTCCATTGGCCGCTATGCGTAAGCGCAATGTGGTGCTGATGGGGGGAGCTTCGGATACGGAGACAGTCAAGCAGATACTGACCGACCGTCCCTTTAGGCTCGAATTCAATCCGGCAACGGGAGATTATTCCATCTTTGAGCAAAAGCCCGGTGGCCGTATTTTCTCAGCAAAGCGAAATTCCGACAATGTCCTCATCGAAACCTATGGAATTGTGACTGTTCTCCCCAGCGAAGGCAGTGATGGGCATCAACGTATGATTTTGGTGGTGGGCTCCTACACCGCCGGGGTGCAAGGCGCGATGGACTTTCTCAATTCTCCCGATTCGCTGCGCGACTTCAAGAATCGGATCGGCGGCAAAATTCCTTCGGCCTATCAGATTGTCGTGAAGACCCGCATCGACAAGATGCTGCCTCTGAGTTCCCGCTATGAGACACATGCCTTGATGGATCTAAACTAAAGGAGCTTCGGAGACCGATGAAAAGACTCCTGCTTTGCCTTGGCTTTGCGTCACTTGCCATAGGTGAGCCTCGCTTTCTGCTGCACGAAATCGCCCGCGATCTCAGCGAAGGCGTCAGTGTTTTCGACGTCGATCGCGACGGCCGTCTTGATGTTGTAAGCGGAGCCTTCTGGTATCAGGCTCCAGATTGGAAGCCGCACCGCTTCCGTGAAGTGGGCTTTACCAACGAATACGTCATCAACTGCGGCGAATTCGCCGTCGACGTCAACGGCGATGGCTACGAAGATATCCTCTCGGCCGGCTGGCAGGAAGACGGCATCTTCTACTTTGAGAACCCGAAGCAAATCGGCCCCATCTGGTCCAAGCGCAAAATCGCCTCATCCAAAGACACCGAAGGCCTCGCCATGGCCGATGTCGACGGCGACGGCATCCGCGATCTTCTGGTGTCCAACTACAGCCGGCAGCCCTTCTTCTGGATCCGCATTACCAAGGAGGGCCAATTCGAAGTCCACCCCATCCGGCCCAACGGTGAAGGAAATGGCCATGGCATAGGCTTCGGCGATATCGACGGAGACGGCAAAGGCGACATCGTCACCGAACGCGGCTGGTTCCGTCAGCTCGACTGGCAAAAAGACCAGTGGGAATACCACGCCGATTTCGAACTCCACGATGCCTCGATTGAGATGATCGTCAAGGACGTAAACGGAGACGGCAAAGCCGACATCATCTACGGCCGCGGCCATGCATTCGGCCTGTACTGGCTGGAGCAGCAGCCCGGTGGCAGGTGGCAACGTCACACGATTGACGAATCTTTCTCGCAGGTGCATACGGTGGCACTTGCCGATCTTGATGGCGACGGCAAACCCGAACTCCTTGCGGGCAAACGTTACCGGGCTCACAACGACAAAGACCCCGGCGCCTTTGAGCCGCTGGCCTTTCACTACTACAAGTTCACCCCTGGCCCGAAGGTCGCGTTTTCCCGTCACACCCTGGCTATGAATTCCCCCGCCAGCCCTGGAATGCAGTTGATCGTAAAGGATCTTGACGCCGACGGAGACCTCGATATCATCACTGCGGCCAAGAGCGGCCAGTACTGGTTTGAGAACCTGACGGTGAACAAGGTGCCCGACTCAAACCGAGAGACTTTTTACCAACACTTTCCAACTCGCAAATAGCTTTGGTATCCTAGGAGAGTCCTGACGCTGGGAGATCGTTCAATGGTAGGACAGCAGACTCTGACTCTGCTTATCGGGGTTCGAGTCCCTGTCTCCCAGCCACTTATCTTCGAATTTCAATTCCCCCCACAAAACTCCGTCCTGGCATCCGGATCCCCACAAATTCCTCATACCGCGTCGACGTCAAATTAGCCAATTGCAAGTAAGGCCTCACCCGGTGCTTCTGCCAGCTCCCGTACAGATCCCAAACCGCATAAGGTGAGCGTCCAAACCTCTCCAAAGCCCCCAGCCGGCTACGCGCAATCCATCCGTCTCCAAAAGCCGCCTGCCAGCTCGCCACACCCGAATGCCTCGGGTAGTTGAAGACATACTTCGACTGAAGGCCGTTCAACACGCTCTGCGCCCCATTCAGGCCCGTGTAGGCAAGCTCTACCCGGTGCACCCGGGCAATTGTGCGCCGCCAGTGCGCTTCCACTCCGGTAAAATTCAAAGCCTGAAAATTCGTCGCCCGCCAGATCGAAGTCGGTGAAGTCCGCACAAAATCAATCCCGTCCTTCTCGCGACGCTGAAACACCGTCACTCCAACCGGCCCCAGATCGAGGCCTCCTTCGATAGACCAAGCCCTTTCGGGCCGCAAGAGTGGGTTGCCCTCGTTGGCCGGATCCCGGTAATAGAGATCTGTGTAGGTGGGCAAGCGAAAAGCCCGGCTTACCGAGGCCCGCAACTTGGCCCTCGACGAGACCCAATACCCCGCACCTACCGAAGGATTCCACTGATGGGCGAAATTCCGGTAAATCTCATCGCGGATTCCGAGAGTCAAAGAAAATCGCTTCAGCGCCCGCACATCATAAGCCGCGTAGAAAGCACTCCGTGCTCGCGAGTGTTGCCCCAGATTGTTCGAATCAATCCGGTCCCCGATTACCTCAGCCCCATAGTGCAGGCGGCCTCCAGCCACAAAAGGATCACTCCGTCGCAGCGCGCCCTGATAAGTCTCTACGATATGGCGATTCGTGTAAACCTGCGGCCGGTCGCGATAAAGGACGAATAAATCCGTATGGCGACGGTAGGCGAAACTTGCTTCCGTCCGCTCGCCGATGCCCTGTCGAATCCCGGCAAACCAGTTTTTGGTCCGCTCCCAGGAATTGAAGTTGCCATAGAACTGTTCTGCCCCAAAGGGCCGGTCATTGATCCCCAGCAGGATCGAAGTACGGCGATAGCTGCTTTGTGAAGCAACAGACAAATTCCGGTAATCGCGATTCGGCATAAAGCCAGTGGAGAAATCCCGGGCAAAGGTGAATTGTTGCGCGATGCCCCGCCCGCGAAATGCCACGGACGCATGTTGCTGCTGCGTTCCGAAATTCCCAATCCCCGCCCGCAGCTTCACCTCAGTGGTTTCGGGAACTGTAGTGATCACATTCAATACACCCGCGGTTGCGTCCGATCCATAGAGCGTAGACCCGGACCCCTTCAGCACTTCCACCTGCGAGATTGCCTCCAGCGGAATTGGCAAATCCATACTCAGGTTCGAGGTTTGAACGCTATTGAGCCGGAAGCCATTCCACAACACAAGGGTTTGCCCAAAACTTCCACCCCGTATCGACAACCCGCTTTGCACCCCATTCGGTGCCCGTCCCCGCAGATCGAGAGAAGGATCCAGGTGCAAAAAGTCGACGACAGATGCACTCAACGGAATTAGGGGCCGCGCCGCAATTGCCCTCACCGCACGCTCAGATTCCTCCAGCGGAATCGGCTCATAAGCCCCAGTCACCACAACACTCTGTTTTTCCTGCGCAAACAAGGCGCAGGCTGATAGCACTACTACAATTTTCATCAACCATTTAAGAATAGCGAAAGGCTACGGCCGCTCTTCGTTGGAAGGGAGACTCTCAGTCACCACAGGCGGCTGTATCTCAGTCGACAGGCGGCGGGCCCCTTTGTAGGATCGTTTCCAGAACGGAGTTTCGAGCCCTGAAACTCGAATGGAGTCTTTGCGATTGGGCGAATGGATGAATTGATCATCACCGGTATAGATGCCTACATGCCAGCCCTGGCGGCTTCTGAAGAAGACCAGATCTCCGCGCTGCAGCTCATCGCGAGCCACTTCCTGGCCTAACGCAAACTGTTCCTGAGCGGATCTTGGCAAATGCAAACTGCACGAATTGGCAAAGACATGCTGCACAAAGCCGCTGCAATCGAAGCCTACATTCGGGTCGGAGCCACCCTTGCGATAACGCAGGCCTGTAAAGGCATGGGCGGTGGAGAGCGCTTGTTCAGCGCAATTGAGGCAAAGCCCGGTTGGTTGCGAGGTGCAAGCCTTCAGCTCAGAATTCACCGGCTCGGTAACAAATTTGAGGGGCCCGTTGGGAGCAGCCGCAACCGTTCGCCGCTTCGATTTCGCCACAACTTTCTTGCGCGCAATCGGCTTGCGCACCACCTTACGAGCAACAGGTTTTTTCTTCACTGGCTTCTTGGCGACAGCGCCGTTCAGCACAAAGCTGCACAGGGCGCATAGCAGCACCAGAGTTTTGAAAACGTTAGGACGCAAGTTCAAATAATACAACAACTTGCACCATTTTAGGGTGGCTGAGCGAACTTACCCCTCAGCCTTACCCACCAAGATAATCCCCAGCTTGATCCCGCCCATATTCGTATAAAGCACCCAGTCATGTTCACCGAGCAACTTCAAGCCCGGCTCGAAGCTCTCTTCTTCCTTCCAGAAGCTGAACACCGAAGGATGCGGCGTGCCGCTCGCCTTCCGGCTCATCTCCATCAGGTCGGCAAAGGCTGGCTTGGCCGCGAGATCCTTATCCACGGCAATCGGGGTCAAGAGCAAAAAGTCCCGCTGCGGTGCGGCACCCTGGTGATCCCCGTTCTGAGGATAGTAGCTATAGCGCATCGTATAGACGCCTGGCATCACCGTTTGCCCGCGACGGTCGGAATACTTCATCGAGAACTGGATGATCCCCATGAAAGTCCCGTGCTCCACCTCAGGCAAGGTTAGAGCCTGCTGGTCGGATTTGGCGCCCGTAGGAATCGGGCTGCGCAACCAAAGCTCACAGATCACTTTGCCTGCGCCGTCCAGAACCTTAGCGCCCTCTTTCGCGACGAGATCGGCACCCGCAGGCGCAGCTCCGGCTTTCTCCAGCTTGTACTGCCCAAAGGCTATCGTCGAGCAAAACAGTACGGCAATCAGTAGATGCTTCATTAGTTTTATTTTAAGAGCGGCAGCAGCACGGCGTCGACATCTTCATCGCGCCATTGCTTGATCTGCACGTCTTTATGCAAACTCCAGTTCTCAACTAGTTCGACGCCCTCATCCGGCAACAGTTTCACGATTGGCCCAAAGGTCTCAAGCTCCAGAAAATCCGCATTCGTGAAGGTCTGGAAACTGCAGAAATACTCCGGATACACCTTGTAGGGCTCCGCATGGTACTGCTTCAGGAAAAGCTCGTCATTCAGTAGATTGTAAGCCAGTCTCCGGCTCCACCGGTTGCGTCGCCCGTACGATGTCTCCCAGAATCTCAACCTGCACAGGAGCGTTGTCCAGGCCGTAGGTGTACTTGCCGTCCTCAGGCCCAATCCACAAACGGTGCCCGCCTCGAATCTGCCAGGTGGTCTCACCTGTCTTGCCCATCTGCTCGTCAAATTCCTTGAACAGATTCTGCCCTCCCACAAACCCGTATCGGATAATGCGTGGCCCCACATCGGAGGTCAAAATCAGTTCTACAGTACCGTTAGAAATCCGGTAGCAATTCGGCCAGCCGCCGTAGGCAATCTTCTCGACGTTCATCAAGCCTAGATTACCCGAAGTGATCCCAGCCCTTGGGCGGCAGCGGCGACCCGGGCTTGCCCGCGCACACCAAACCTATCTCATGAAACGGCTTAGCCAGCCTCTTCGGGCTTGCAATCAACAGCTCATAATCCTCACCACGATGCCAGGCATCCTCTAGCGTCGCCCCGCGGCATACCGGTGGCGCAGCGGTGATTTCGCAAGTTACGCCCGAGGCAATCAGCATCCGGTCCAGATCCATCGACAGACCATCGGTGATATCCATCGCCGCATGGGCTTCGCGGCGCACAATTTCTACCAGATCGAGGCGCGGGGTCGGGCGCTTCTTCCAGATTCCCAGCGGCCCGGTTACATAGAGCCAATCGCCTGGCTTGGCTCCGCTGCGCAGTAACGCCTTACCTTTAGGTACAGTCCCGCAAACGACGATGTCGACATGCACTTTCTCGCTGCGGGACAAGTCACCACCCGCCACCGTCACCCCATACTTGCGAGCCAACCCAAACAAGCCCCCAAAGAAGGGCTTCACAAAGGTTTCGTCCGGCACTGCTAGCGACACCAGCGCAAACCGCGGCTCCGCCCCCATCGCAGCAATATCGGACAGGCCCCGCGCCAGCGCTTTATAGCCTACATCGCGCGGCGAATAATCCCCCAAGGTAAAGTGCCTGCCCTCGATCGTGAAGTCGGTAGTAAAGACCAACTCCTCACCAGCGGCAGGCCGGTAGACCGCGCAGTCATCCCCGATTCCAACTCTTACGCCCGAGCCAAAGCTCGGCGCATGTTTGCGAATCCAGTCGATGACTCCGCGCTCGCTCACGCGATTACCAGCCCGCTCGGCAACTCCTCACCAAAGACACGGCCCAGCGCAGCCAGCTCATCCTGGCCCTCGCCCTGCACCATCGCCATCAACTGATCGCGCTTCGGATGTTTGGCAAAAGCCTTCTCCACCAGATCGAGCGTCTGCGCTGGCACATCGCGCGAAGCATCACCCGTCTGCCGGGCCATCGCTGCAATCGCCTCTGCCGCGTCTGACAAGGCTAAGACCTGATCGATCCAGCGAGTCATCGTGGTCACCGGCACCACCAGATTATTTGGCCCGTAGAGCAACTTGCGCGAGCCGAGGCGCCCGAGGCACCACATCTCGCTCGCCGAGTAATCCTTGGCGCGAATGCGCTTCAGCAAACCGTTACCCAACTCTGTCTTGACACCCACAGGCAACAACTCGAGCGAACTCGCACAACGCCACATCTCACGCGAAAGCGACGGGTTCATGCGTTTCGGCTTAGCCCCCTTCGGGATCAAAGCCCCCGACAAACGCTGATACAAATCCTGCTGCTGATTGCGATTGAGGCCGCCAGAGATACGGCCGGAGAAGATCCACCAGTCGATTTCATTCTGCGCCTGATTGCCAAACACAAGCCCACTGGCAAAGACCCGTCGCGCCTGCTCAATTCGTAAATCGTCACCCGGCGCACCAAAGCCCGGCCGCAAACACAAACCCGCCAGATTCAGCCAGCGAATCTCATGCGCCGCAGACTTCTTGCGGCCCTCGGCACACTCGAGGAACACGTCGGCCAGCTTACGAATCGCGCCCAACGGCCAGGAATTCCGGCCCAAAGAAAGCGTCTGTTCGAGCTTCTGCGGCAATTCCTCCGGCAACATCGAGAACTCACCGGTAAAGGTTTGCCGCACCAGCGCGCAGGCCCGCTCCAGCGCCTCATCGTTCACCGTCGCCATCGGCCGTGCAACAACACTCTTGGCACTAGCCCGCCGCAACTCAAACTGCAAGCGCCACGAATGCTCACTCACCTTGCTATCGGCAAAGATCTCAAGCGTACCCACTTCCGTCAGGTGCGCCCGCAGCTTCACCGGCACACTGCGCTCCATATTCGGATTCCCAAACCGGATCACTGCATCGAGCGGTGCGTGCAGGTGAAAACTCTCGTCCACTGCAACGCTTTGCCCGGCGACGTCCTCAGTCCGCGTCAGCGAGCTATAAAGCCGAAAACTCACAGGCTTGTTTGCAAGTAGCTGCAATCCTGGCACATCGAGCTCGAGCGTCGAGCCTTCTTCAGACCCACGCGGTACCAGACAAATCGACTGCTTCTCACCCGTCCCGATAAAGTAAGCCCGGGGCAATCCACCACGCACCAGAATCCCCTGCCCACCACCACGCACATGCGAGTAATAAGCCGCACCCTGCGCCACGGCCAGATCGAGATCCTGATTCTCAAACACCAGCGGAGCCTTGCCAAACCAACTCTCGACAACACTCTTCACCCGATCCCGCAGGATCTCCGGGATGAAGAATCCACCGTTAAACAGAATCGCGTCGGGCCGCACATTGCCGCTTTCGCTCAAGAATTGCGCCAGGTGCTTGGTCACGGCCGGGTCAGACACGTAAGGCAAGCCGAGCTCACGAAATGCCGATTTCTTGTCGACTGTTGGCACGTCAGTCAGCGCACACTCGGGCAGAAATCCATCGAGTGCCAGCTCGCGTGCTTCCGTCTTTGTAATCTCGGTGCGCAAGGTGCCGCCAATCAAAGAGCTCCCGGCACCGAGCACGGTGATCTCGACGGAATCAGGCCCGTCCACCGCCAGCAACTTCTCTTTCGCCGCTGCACACTGCCGACGTAAGGCGCTACGCTGCCGCAGCGACAGCTGCGTATTCAGCTTGGTTTCCACCAGCCAGCTCAGCGTAAGGTCGAGATTATCTCCACCCAGCAACAAGTGCTTACCAACAGCGGTGCGGGTAAACTGCACATGGTCGCCTGTGCGAGCCACTTGAATGAGAGTAAAGTCTGAGGTGCCGCCGCCGACGTCGACAATCAGCACATTCATGCCATCGGTGAGGCTCTTCTGCGACTGCGAAAGGTGCCGCGCGATCCAGGAATAAAAGGCCGCCGCTGGCTCTTCAATCAGAGTCAGCTTCTCCATCCCCGCTGCGCGGGCCGCCTGTACCGTCAACTCACGAGCCTCTTCGTCGAAGCTCGCCGGTACCGTCAAAACAACATCATGCTCGCTGATCGACGATCCGTTGGCTTCTTTCCAGGCCGCAGCGATATGGGCCAGATATTTCGTTGAAGCTTCTACCGGCGAATAGAGGCGCCCGGCTTCCTGCGCATCCCAGGGCAGGATCTTTGCATTCCGGTCTACTTCACTATTCGAGAGCCAGCTCTTGGCCGCATACACGCTCTTGGTGGGAACCAGCGCTCCCTGCTCGCGCGCATAAACACCCACATACTCCTGCTGGTCGAGATAGAGAAAACTCGGCAGTGTGCGCCGCTTCTCCTGGCGGCCCTGCGCCACATATTGCCCGATCTCAAGTACCTGTATCGGCGTGTACTCTGCTTCGGCAGCCTCCACCTCATCTACCCAGGCCAGAGCTGAATTTGTTGTCCCTAAATCGATACCAATCTTCATGCTTTGCGCTCTCTCACACTAAACTCGAGCTTCCAGCGGTCGCCACTGGCGGCCACGCAAAATAGCTCCAACACGCCTGTCGCCGTTACATGCGATTCCAGCGTTACCGGCACCAGCCCGCCGGGGGTCTTTGGCGTCGGCGCTAGCGTAATCTCCATCGCTGGCAACTCTTTCAAATCCTTTGGCATCGGCTCAAGCAAGGCCCCAGCCTCATCCCCGCGACGCTCGGTCGAAGAGAAGATCCGAAACTCTACTGGCTCGCCTACATAGAGGCCAAACTTACGGCCCGGATACTGATGCGCCGAGCCTTCTTCCATTCCGAACGGCACAACCGTAAAGGCCTTCATCGGGGCTGCCATGCCGGGTACGGCTGGCATCGCATCTTCAATTCCAACGTAATAGGTGCGCGGTACGCCGCCGCGAATCCGAATCCCCTTACCTTGCCGCGCCAGGCCATAATAAGCGGCCCCGCGAGCTACTGCCAGCATCAGATCTTCCCCATCGAGCACCTTCACGGGCTTCGGCAACCACAGGTTCAAACTCGTCAGAATCCGGTCCCGTACCAGGCCTGCCCGCAAGACGCCACCGTTAAACAAAACATGCGTCGGTGCGGCTCCGCCCTGCTTCACAAAGTGAGCCAGATGCGCCGTAATCCTCGCGTCGCTTGCATATGGCAAAGCCATCTCGGACAAAGCAGAGCGCCTCGTCTTGGCCAAATCCTCATCGGGTGGCACATGAGGGAAGAAGCCCTCCACCAGAATCTGCTCTACTTCGGCCCGGGTAAGTTTCGACTTGATCGTGCCGCCAATCAGACTGCTGCCACGGCCCAGAATGGTTACCGGCTGCTCGGTCACACTCGACTCGGGGTCCAGCAATACTTCTTTTGCGGCCCGGCACTGCTGCCACAAGGCCTGCAATTGCTGCGCGTCGAGCTTGGGCATCTTGGTCTCAAGATGCCGCGCGAGCGCGAGGTCCATGTTGTCGCCACCCAGCAGGATGTGGTCTCCCACGGCCACTCGCTCCAGCGTTAAGGATCCATCCTGATCCTTCACATCGATCAGGGTGAAGTCGGTCGTACCGCCACCGATATCGATAATCAGCACCCGGTCGCCGGGGCCAACCTTTTCGCGCCAATCGGCATGTTTGCCGATCCAGGCGTAGAAAGCCGCTTGTGGCTCTTCAAGCAATACGAGCTTGGAAATCCCGGCCTCACGAGCTGCCTTCTCGGTCAACTGTCTTGCCACTGCATCAAAGCTGGCCGGCACGGTCAACACTACTTCATGCTCACCAAGAGCCGGATGCCCGGCATGTTGCCAGGCTTCGTTCAGATGCTCAAGATAAGCGCGCGAAGCCTCGACCGGGGAAATCTTCGCTACCCCGTCCGGAGCATGCACTGGCAAAATCGCCTCATTGCGATCCACCCCCGCGTAGCTCAACCAAGACTTGGCGCTGGCCACCAGCCGCCCCATACTCTCGGCGCCGCGCCTACGGGCGAGCGTCCCCACAACATACTTGGGCTGCTCATCCCAGGGCAGCGCTGTCGCCCCTTCGGCAAAGTCCTTAGGCCCGGGCAAGTAAACAAAAGAGGGCAGCAAAGACTCCGCCCGTACCTCTCCCGGCTGCACTACCTGCTCCACCGCAAAGGCCTGAACGGCTTCATCCTCACCAAAAGCTAAAGCGCTATTGGTTGTACCGAGATCAATTCCAATTACCAAGGGAAACTACTCAACCTCAATTTCAGCCGGTGCCAGAATCTTCAGATTCGCCTTTACCTGCAGGGCAGGCAATTCGATCTTCTCGACCTTCCAGCCCTTATGGCGCAAAGTTCCGGCCTTTACATTGCCATCGGCAGGCACATTCCCGAGCAGCTTGATCGCGCCGGGATCATTCTTGAGTGCTCCTGCGGCTGACAGCTGGGTAACTGCACCCTCCACACCGTCAATCACCGGCTGGAGCGACAGATAGCGCTGCAAAGTGGCCCGTGAGCTCTCGTGGATGTTTCGAACAGCCGCCCCAACCTGCTCGTCAGAATAAGGAGAAACGTCCTCCATCAGAAAGTCCAGCAACCGGGCATCCCGCTGCAAAAGGGCGAGCAACTGCAATGCCCCGTCGCTGACGTCCACCTTGGGCGCAACCGGCGCCGCTGCTGGTGCGGCCTTTGTTGCACGCTTGGACAAGCCCAGTGCGAGAATGACCGAGTCAGGAAGTTGGCCGCCAAAAAGCAGGCCGAAGAAAGATGAGAATGCGAGCGAGATACGGCTCAAGTTCAGCTCGAGCCTCCGTTTCTATTGGGGATTCGCGGCCAGATCGACCGCATCTCCCATTCTAGCGCTAGGATAGGCTCAGATGCCCGTACTGGAAACCAAATGGAAACGCGGCGAATTGGCCGAAGCCTGTGGTGTCAACAGCGAAACTCTACGCTTCTATGAAAAAGCCGGTCTCCTCAACCCCGAGCGGGGCCCTAACGGCTACCGCCTCTATTCTGTAGCTGATGCCAAGCGCATCCGCCTCACCCAGCGCGCCATTGGTGTGGGCTTTAGCCTGCAGGATGTCAAAGACTGGCTGGCCGGCGACGCCATCAAAATGGAGCAGGCTCTGCTGCGGGTAGAATCCAAAATCACTGAGCTCGAACGCCTCAGAAAAAGCCTCCGAAAAAAATTAAAAAAAGTTTGAGCCTTTTGATCGAATAAAAGCGCTTATCCAAGTGAAGCCAAAACTTCTTTGCCACAAGGCGAGGCAGCGACGTTCCGGAGGGATATCGTCGCTGCCTTTTGTTTTCATTGATACACTTTGCCCTGAGTGCAAAGTCTTCCCAGCTACGGCATCTACCAGGCCACAGCCCTTCTGGGCC
>JAPKYY010000537.1 GCA_026394095.1 Acidobacteriota bacterium
TTCAAAGGGAAATTTCGCAGAACTGGCTCATGCGAGGACAATAAGAAGAGTCGCGTGAACAAATTTCTTTGTATTCTCATACTGTTTCACTCCCTTGCGCTGGCAGGGGGAGTCGCAAATGTCACGCTTGTGATCAACGACAAGTCTGCTTTGTCCAGGCGCCTGGGTGAGTTCTATGCGTCCTGGCATGGCCTCCCAAAGAGCCAAGTGTGCCGCATCTCGACGATCGAAGAAGAAACCATCAATCGATCTGGGTTTGAAAAGCAAATCGCCGCCCCCATCAGTGACTGCCTTCGTCGCAATGACCGTGTGGAATCGACCTTCTATCTTGTCTTGACGCAGGGAATGCCAATCAGAGTGAGTGCAGAGGCCAAAAACGACAATGCCAGTGTCGACAGTGAACTGGCGCTGCTTTATCTTGAGATGCATGGCAGCAAGATTGAACGTACGGGATGGGTAGACAACCCTTTCTATCGCAAGAAGGATCAGCCATTCAGCCACCCTGGAGTGCCAATATACCTGGTGACACGACTGGCTGGTTACAGTTTTGAGGACGCGCGCAAAGCAGTCGAGCGCTGCCGCGGAGCGAAGAATGTAGGTCGCGTGGTGCTCGACCTCAAGGCGGACAACGACGACGATGGAAATTCCTGGCTGAGGAATGCTGGCATTATTCTGCCAGAACCCAGAGTGGTTTTTGAAACGACACCAACGGTATTGACTGCAGAAAAGCAGGTGATCGGCTATGCCAGTTGGGGCTCGAATGATCGGGCACGTAAGAGCCGCAAAAGTGGCATGGAATGGTTGCCAGGCGCGATTGCGACAGAGTTTGTATCTTCCAATGCACGCACACTGAAGATGCCACCTTACACCTGGACGCTTGGGGAGTGGAAGAACCCGCTGACTTATTTTGCCGGAAGCCCGCAGTCGATGATTCTCGACTATGTCTGGGAAGGGGTAAGCGGAATTTCCGGCAACATTGACGAGCCTTACCTCTCGCAGACGGTGCGACCGGATCAATTGTTTCCCGCCTATCTCGCTGGCCGCAATTTGGCGGAGAGTTTCTATTTGGCCTTGCCCAGCCTTTCGTGGCAAAGTCTAATTGTGGGAGATCCTTTGTGCAGGCTCGAATAGCTTCTATTGATGATCGGGATTTACTCGTCGAAGTTGGAAGGCGGACGTTTTTCGAGACGTTTGTGGGCACATGCAGCGATGCCGATATGGATTTGTTTCTGGCTACTTCCTATGCGCCGGAAAAGGTAGAAACAGAATTGAGGGATCCGCTCTCTCGATTCCTGATTCTGGAAGACGCCAATGGGGCGCTGGGCTTTACGCGGATTCAGGGTGAGCCAGAAGGCAGGGTTGAACTGGTTCGCTTTTACATGGAGCGGCGCGCGATCGGCACAGGTGCAGCGCATACGTTGATGGAAGACACGCTTGCCTTAGCCAAGAGCCTCGGCTACTCGCAAATCTACCTTGGGGTTTGGGAAAAAAACTTCAGGGCACAGAAGTTCTATACAAAGTGGAGATTTCAGAAGACCGGCGAAAAGGTCTTTATGGTGGGAACAGACCCGCAGGTGGACTGGTATTACGAACGTGAACTATAAGAGGCAGACAAATTCAGCAAGAACCGCATAGCGATCCTGATCGGCTTCCAAATGTAGAACGGGGAATTCCGGGTTAAGCGGGCTTAGATCAATCGTCTGGTGAGCCCAGCCATCTTCGCCCGATGTGGATTTTTGGGAGTGATAAACCTTCAGCGTGTAGCGGTTGTTCGGGTCGGACCGATCCTCTACCAGAACACGTTTGTTATTGCGAGAACCCGCCCCGAATTTGCGAAAGACGCACATGGTACCCGAAGGAACCAGCGGCTCCATACTTCGGCCATAGACCTCGCAGACAAACATGTCTTTGCTGAGACGAAGCCCTTCTGGCGCCTCGACCCACTCAGCAATCTCATTCGGGTCGGCAATCTGTTCACCAAAACTTCCAGCAGCAGATCTTAGCGAGTAGCGT
>JAPKYY010000532.1 GCA_026394095.1 Acidobacteriota bacterium
AGTAGCGAAACCCCGAGCCCGCCGGCTCCAGTCCGGGTTCCAGTCCAGTTGATCCCGTACCTCACTGGCATGGGTCAAATAACTGGCCCGGTGCGACAGGCTCGCCCGGTGCGCATCAGAATCGCGCACAATCGCATATCCGCAATCGTAGGGCACATTCAACCACTTATGCCCATCTGTCGCCCAGCTATCTGCCAGCTCAAGCCCGGCAGCCAGCGGCCTGTATTGCGCACTTGCCTTGGCCCACAATCCAAATGCTCCGTCGATATGCACCCACGCGCCCTTAGCCTTCAGTGCTGGAATCAACTCTTCGAACCGGTCAAAGACGCCCCGATTGATATCCCCCGCCTGCAAGACGACAATCGCCGGTCCCTCAACTGCATCGACAAGCTGCTCCGCTGGCAAGCTATGCAGATTCTTCAAGCCCAGCCCCACCATCTTCACCGCCCGATGAATCGACCCGTGATGGATATCGGTAGCAAATACCCGAATCTTCGGCGCACCAAATAGCCCATCTGCCTCTACATCCCAGCCAACATTTGCAAGCAACCGGTGCCGCGCCGCCATCATGCAAGTCACATGCGCCTTCTGGCATCCTGTCACTACTGCAAAGCTCGATTCCTGCGGCAGCCCCAGCAAATCTTTGAGCCAGACTCCGCAAACCTCCTCAACTACCGATGCTGCCGGCCCCGTCGAATACATCACCGCCGCCTGATCCCACGCCGCCGTCAGCCAATCCGCCCCCAGCGCTGCCGGAACACTCCCCCCAATTACCCAGCCAAAAAACCGGCCACCAGCGGACCCCAGGATTCCCCCCTCAGCCTGCCGCGCCAGCTCAGACACAACCAGCGAAGCATCCATCCCAATTTCAGGCAAAGGCAATACAAACCGCTCTCGTAACTCCTCAAGGCTGGCCTGAGCATTTACCGGCCCCTGATCGAGACTATCGAGATAGTCAACTGCAATCTTCTGCGCCACACCCAACACTTCGCGATAACTCATGTCAGGTTATTATCGCTAAGAACCCGGCACTTTCCCCATCCGAATCTTGCTCAACGGGACTTTGCAAACAACGCAGAAATCGCATCGGCAAAGGTACCGCGCCAGTTAAAGTATTCGTGCCCGCCCTCCAACTCCTGATAGTGCACAGAATAGCCCTTCGCGCGAAGCACATCTCGAAAGTGTCGCGTCGATTCCAGAATTGCTGCATTACCTGGATGGTTCGTATTGGCCTCAAAAGTTCCCGCATCAAGGTGAAACTCGATCGCAAGCCGCCGTCGGCTCACAATCTCATTTGCAGCCCAGTTCGGGGCAACACCCGGATCACGCTTGTAGCGATTGATGTCATCCACAAAGTAATCCACCGAAGGGTCATACCACAGCAGCGGTGATTGCGAGATCACTTTGCCGAAAAGCTTTGGCTTATGCAATGCGGCGCAAACAGCCATCAATCCTGCGCGGCTTGATCCCCCAATGCCTCGATCTCTCTGTAATTGCGAAATCCTGTATCGAGTCGCAATCAGTGGAATTAGCTCCTGCTCGAGAGCATCTGAGAAGACAGGATTACAACCCAGCTCTCGATATCGCAATTCAGTACTCACATTCGGGATGAACACAGCCACCAAAGGACGAATCCTCCCCATAGCAATTAGTTGATCGAGAATACTCGGCGTCGGGACACTACTCGTATAGCGAGGCCCATCCATAACCAGTAATACCGGATACTTCCCGCCGCTTTTCGCATACCCGGGTGGCAAATAGACTTGCAGCTTGCGCTGATTTGCCAGAATCTTACTCGAGAACTCGACAAGCTCCATGCTGCCGTGCGGGATCTCGGGCTTCTCCTTCTGGTAAGGTTGCTGTGCTGCCTTCGGAAGCTCCACCCCATGCGTTCCATCCACAGGCAACTTGTTGAATGGATCCTCAACCCGATGCGCAATCGTAGACCATCGCGCTTCATCAATAGGCCGAAGCGACTGCGCAATCAGATAAAGCGAACTTGGCCCTGGGTTCTCAACCAGATCATAGGTAAAGCGCGCTCTTGAACCAACCAGAAACGTTCGATACCACAATCCTGAATTTCCCCATTGCTGCATCAGACAGTTGCTGTAATCCGAGCGAACATGCGGATACCAGCGCACCAGCACGCCCTTCGTTGAAGCCGAGCCGCGGTACAGAAAGCTAACCAGGTGGTAATTGGGGTCAATCGCATATGGCTCAATCAGCGGGGTCCCGGTCTTCTCCACCTCTTGCCAGAATGCTGTGAGATCACCTCCTGCAAACAATGCTTCCAGCCTGGGGCTGCGATATCGCGGCTCGTTTGAAGCAAGATATCGATCCGCCGCATCGAGACTTTCCATCCAGCGAATTGCATACTCGCCCACGCTTCCAGGCGTTTGCGGCTCAATCACAATTTTGTAAGTGCCGGTTTCTGCAGCCAGAATTCCCACCCCAAACGGAATCCGTGGTGGCACTCCCAGCACAGGCTCTTTCTTTTCTCCGTTCGGATGAATAACCACCGCAGACACCGCCACTGACAATTGCTCGATCTCGATACCGACGTATTTTCCGGCCTCGATGTGCAATTGGTGGGTCATTGGCCCGCTTGAGGCAAAGGTGAACTTCATCCTTTTTCCCAGCTCGAGCTCCTCTCCAGATAGGCCTCCCGTACAACTTAGAAGAAGGGCCCAAAAGATAGATAGCTTCGGTCTTGATAATCCAGGCATGGCGCAATCATACAACCATCCTTGCCAACTTATGAGTAGCCGCAATAAAGCAACAACGAGCCATCCTGAGTAGACGCCGACTACGCAAACGCTCTAAGCTACACTTCAGAAATGGAAAGGGGCCAAAATTGCCTGAACAGATTCGAATTCGCTTTGTGAACTTCACCGGTATGGATTACAGCTCGGCAAAGCCGATTCGGCGTCCTGGCGGGCGGCCGAATGGTTTTGGAGATGAGACCCTCCTGAAAAATGGCATTCGCGCACTCGCCGCTGCTGGCAATACTACCGGCCGGGGTCTGCAACGCGGTGTAGACCTCGTCGATGGCGGAGCAACCATGACGCTCTCGGGCGCGATTCCTGGCACGCGCATGCCCTCCTCAGCCCAGTACACCATCGCCGAAGGTGTAAGTGTTGGGGGAGGCGCTGGCCTTGCCTATTCCCTGGGAGCCGGGGTTTATATCTGGTCAAAGAATCCGGGCTTTGAAGTCGGCTTGTATGGAAGTATTTCGATTGGTTTCGTCACCAATATTGGTGCTGGCATTGGCGTTCAGTATGCCTATCTATTCGGGCCAGCCCCCTCGGTGCTTGCCGGCGATTCAATCACCGTACAGGTTAGTGCCGATATCGGCGTCGCCAGTGTCGGGGCCTTCCTGATCCTATCCGCCCCTCCCGCTGGTCTGCCAACTCCTTCACTCAGTTCACCCGTTTCAATCGCTTCCTGGCAAGCTGCCCTCACCACCATGACTTCCTACACCCCCACCGTGATTGGTGTGGGCTTTTCAGCCTCTCTTGGGGTCAGCGTTTTGCCGATTGACATCTCGGTAATGCCTGGCCGCACCTGGACAGTGCCCGTGGTCTCGCGTTGAGCTTACTCACCAGGAAAAAGCGTTTTCCAGCCTGCGAGCATCTCATTGATTTCGGTTGCAGATCTAGCAGTTTAAGAGTGCCTTCCAAGATGCTGAACTCTGCAACGCCTGGTCCAGAATGGCCTGGTCTCTTGTATTGTGTCCAGAATCAGGAGTTGGGCTCTGGGTGCTTGTGCTTGATGGGGTAAAGCCTCTCAAAACCGTCTTCGTAAAACTCCATCAAGGCGATGGGCTCGCCTTTGAAGTTCAAAACCACATGGCTCTCGATAATGAATCCGTGATACGCCACGCCGTCGTCGATGATCGCCCCTTTCACCAGAATGGTTTCTGTAGTCCCGTCCGAATAGGTGTTTCGAATCTCCCAGCCTTCAGCTGTGTAGTGCCGCCAGGAACTCACCACCTTACGCACTGCCGGGTTATAGGGATTGGGGCGCGGAACCTTGTTGAGCGGAATCACAACGGGGATCTTTGCATAAGCATCAGGATCTTTCTTGCGCAGCGCCCGATTCAGCGCCAGCATCGTATAAACAGTCTTTGAAACAGTCGAGATCTCTGCAAAGGCACGGTCGATCCTTGCGTCTACCAGCACGTTGATGCCTGAAGCCTTCGAATCCTGCTGGAAACGGCGGATCCAGGAAATGGTGTTCGGCCCGATCCAGCCGTCCACAACCAGTGCAGCGGCTTCGCTGCCATATAGGCTGCGAAGCATGTACTGCACGAGCTTTACATCGCCAGACGCATTCACCCCACTTAAGCCAACCGCCTGCTCGACGTTGTAGAACTTGCCGTTGTTGGGCGCTGGCCCGTTGTGTTGGTATGCCATTGAAACATCAATCTCCCGAATCTCTTGATTAATGGCTATGACGGCGAAGCGGAGCGCATATTGCCACGCTCTCTCGGGGAATCTTTTGTCAAGCCGATATACTTTGAGGGATGCAGGCTTCGGGGCCAACGGGTTGTGAGGAACTGGTCCTCAATTTCATCAATGCACCCAGTGCTGCCGAAGCGGGCGAGCTGCTCTCCCATCTGGCAAATACGCACCTATGCCCGCTGGTAGAAGCAGTGCTTCGCGCAAGGCTGGCGCGATTCCCGCGCTTTCAACAGGAAACTGGTGATATTGCGGCTGAGGCAATGGTAAAAATCCTGTCCCGGTTGCAACAGTGGAGAGCCGGTACGGCAGAGCCCATTGCAGACTTGAACGCATATGCTGCAATTACAATCAGGCGTGCCTGCGACCAGTTGTTTCGGCATCACTTCCCCAACCGGCATCGACTCAAAAACCGCATCCGCTACGTCCTGAAGCCAGAACGCGGCTATGCGGTTTGGACTGCCCCGAACCATGAGATCTGCTGTGGACTTCGCAGCTGGGAAGGGAGTCGCGCCGCTCAGCCAGCAGAGCTGGGCGTCAGCCCATTTTTGCCGCTCCAAGATATCATTGCTACCTTTTTCCAGACCATCGGCCAGCCAGTGGAACTGGATCATCTGGTGGACTTAATCGCAGCCGCTACTGGAGTTTCCGATCTGCCTTGCGACCTCGAGACGCTGATCCTCCAAAGCCCTTCGCCCGCTGAGCCACCGGCGGATTCTGACGGCAACTGGGCTGCCTGGGCCTCCAGGCTTTGGGCGGAAGTCTCGCAAC
>JAPKYY010001044.1 GCA_026394095.1 Acidobacteriota bacterium
GTAGCCGAGGAGGTTCTCGCCGCCAAGACGGTTGAAGTGAACGTATCTGATGCCGTAGCCGGAACGGATGACCGTCTTCGAGTTTGCCTGATAAGCAAAGCCGATGCGCGGGGCCCAGTTGTTGCGATCCGGGTTGACCAGCGAGCGATCGTAGAGGCTGCCGCTCTTGGCCTGAACCAGAGTATTGGTGACCGGGTTGTAATTGCCGAGGCGGTTCTGCGCTTCCCACTGCGGGGTGGCGAATTCGTAGCGAACGCCGAGGTTGAGGGTTAGCTTCTTGTTGAACTTCCAGTCGTCCTGCAGGTATGCGAAGTGCATGCGCTGGCGGTAGTTGAGCACAATCTGGTTGTTGAGATTGTAGGCCGAACGGGCGCCGGTGAGGAAGTCAGGCAAATTAAAAAGGTTCGAAGATGCTGCACCTGCGGGCCGTGAGAACTGGCCACCGTAGTTATCCTGACCATACTGCGGGTTGAAGTCGAAGATGTCCGTGTTGATGGCCTGATATTCGTAGCCAGACTTGAAGGTGTGCTTGCCGTAAACCTTCGAGTAGTTGAGCTTGGGGTTGTAGGTGAAGGGGTTCTGGAATTGCGGGTTTGAGCTTTGACGGCCGAGGCTGGTGAAGCCGCCGATCTGCTGGCTGGTGAGGCCGCCGCCGATGGTGGGCGATTCCGGAAGTCCTGTAATGCCGTAGGCAGTGGACATGAAGGGGAGATCTTTGCCGAGGGCGAATTTGCCACCTTCGAAATTGTTGACACCGAAGCGGAAGTCAATCAGCGAAGTGGGCGAGAGTGTGTAGTTGAAGCCCGTGGCGATGGCCTGATTCAGGATACGCACGTTGCCATTGGCGTCGCCGCCGGAGTTACCGGGGATGACGTGGTTTTCGATGCGGTTCTGCAGACGATGGCTGTAGCGGACAAAGGCAGTGAGTTTGGATGAAATGTAGTGATCGTACTTGATGTCGCCTTTGTCGTCCTGCCAGGGGATCGGCACGAGACGATCGTAGTTATTGGAGGGGAGTACGCCGAGAGCAGTGCTGCGGGTGGGGGTGGGAAGGTCGCCGAGAACCTTGGCTGCAAAGGGGGTGATGGCCGAAGAGGGGATCACGCCGTTGGGATAGGCGACACCTGTGACCGGATTGGTGATGGGTACGCCGATGTTGCCGGCGCGCTGTTCCATCGTGGGAAGGGTAGCGAACTGGAGGGTGCGCTCAACGCGGCGGAAGCCTTCGTAGTCGGCGAAGAAGAACATCTTGTCCTTCTGGATGGGGCCGCCTACAGCTGCGCCGAACTGGTTCTGGACGAGGATGGGCTTGACGCCGGTAGAGGGCTTGAAGAAGCCTACTGCGTTCAGCTTCGTGTTGCGCAAGAATTCCCAGGCTGCACCGTGAAACTGATTGGTACCGCCGCGGACGCTGGCGTTGATGACGGCGCCACCGGCGCGGCCGTATTCGGCTGAGAAGTTGTTGGTCTGAACTTTGAACTCTTCCACAGCGTCCGGGCTAAGCTGGACGACCTGATTGGAGAAGCCCTGGTTGGAGGTGCCGTAGGCATTGTTGTCTACGCCGTCCACCATGAAGTTGTTGAGGGCGCTGCGCAGGCCGTTGACGTTGAAGGAAGCGTCACGGTTTGTGATTGTGGACTTGCGAACGCCGGGGGCGAGGAGCGCCAGATCCGCATAGGAGCGGCCGTTGAGCGGGAGGTTGACGATTGCGGCTTTGGTAATAACCTGGCCGCGGTCGCTTGAGTCTGATTCGAGGGCAGCTGCGGCGGCCGTGACTTCGATCTGTTGGGTGACGTCGCCGACCTGCAGGGAGAGGTCAACGCGCTGCCGGGCGTTCACGGTGAGAGTGAAGGCGGAAGATGTAGCAGCCTTGAAGCCCTGAATGGCGGCGCTGACGCGGTAGCTACCGATGCGTTGGTTCAGGAAGTTATAGGTGCCGGCGTTATCGGTTGTGGTGGTGATTTTTACGCCGGTGTTGGTGTTTTCAAGAGTCACCTTAACGTTGGTCATAGGTGAGCCGGAGGGGTCTGTGATTGTGCCCAGAATGGTCGCAGCATCGTATTGCGCGAAGACGAGACAGGCAAAGAACAATATCGCGAGTGTAATTTTCCTCATGTTTGATCTCATGGTATCCCGACTCTGTCACAAATCCGTAACAGTAATGTCACAGTTGGAATACAAGCGGTGGACTAGTTCCTGGCTGGGTTCTCATACCAGACGACGCCGAGCGGGGTGCGTTCTTCAGTGGTGAGGAGGTCAAGATCGCCGTCGCCGT
>JAPKYY010000220.1 GCA_026394095.1 Acidobacteriota bacterium
GGTGGCCCGCTGAAGGGTGGCACCGTGGTTGGTGCTTCTGACGAAATTGGCGCTTACCCGAAAGACCGTCCGACCAACCCGGCTGAAGTTGCGGCCACCATATATAAGGGACTCGGCATCGATCTTTCACTCGAATTGCCCGGAGCTCAGGGTAGACCCATCCCAATCGTCGAACGCGGCGTCGAACCCATCTCGCAGCTCTTTTCATAGGAACGAACCCCATGCGCATTATTTTTGGATTGCTGCTGGCCAGCGGCCTTTCGGCTGCCCCGGCGAAGCTGACTCTTTATCCTGAATCGGTTACGCTGAATTCGCGAGAGAGCCGGCAACAACTGCTCGCTCAGGCTTCAGTCGATGGCCATGGTGACGATTGGACCCGCACCGCACAATGGACTTCATCCAATCCGGCGATCGTCGAAGTGGACGCGGCCGGGATGGTCTCGCCAAAAGGTGACGGCGAAGCGACCATCACTGCCAAGCAAGGCGAGAGCTCGGCCACTCTGAAGGTTAAGGTGGCCGGCTACACCAAGCCTTTCGCCTGGGCCTTTCGCGAGCATGTGATTCCTGTGATGTCCAAGCGAGGGTGCAACCAGGGCTCCTGCCATGGTGCGCTTGCCGGAAAGAACGGCTTTAAGCTGACCCTGCGCGGCTACGATCCGGAAGTGGATTACGACGTTCTTACGCGCTCGAGCCAGGGACGCCGCGTGGTTCTTGCAGACCCTGAGAAGAGCCTGCTTCTGCAGAAGGCAAGTTTCGGCATACCTCACGGTGGCGGCCAGTTGCTGAAGAAGAACTCGCTGGAATATCGCGTGATTCGGGAATGGATCGAAGGTGGCGCGCCCGCCCCCACGGCTGCCGATGTGGAAGTGGTTGACCTCGAGGTCTTTCCCAAGAGCGCCATCCTGAAGAATGGTTCGGAACAACAGCTTGTCGTCCGCGCCAAGTATAGCGACGGCCGCATGGAAGACGTTACACGCTGGGCCAAATACAGTTCGAATGACGAAGGTGTGGCGCAGGTGGATGACGGCACAGGCCGTGTGAAGATGCTTGGGCACGGTGAGGCCGCGATTACCGTTTGGTACTCGAGCAAGGTTCTCTATACTCGGCTTGCTGTACCCTTCACAACAGAAGTGAGCCCGGACAAGTACACGCGGATCACGCGTCGCAATTATGTCGACGATCTGGTGGTGGCCAAGCTGAAGAGCCTGAGCATTGAACCCTCGCCGATTGCCCCTGACGAGATGTTTGTCCGCCGCGCTTTCCTTGATGCGGCAGGGATTCTGCCCACTGCTGAAGAAGTTGAAAACTTCCTCGCCGACAAGAGCCCCAACAAGCGCGAGAAGCTGATCGAGTACATCCTCAACAAAGAAGAATTCACCGACTACTGGGCCTACAAGTGGAGTGACCTTATGCTCGTGAGCTCCCGCAAGCTGGGTGCTGTGGGCATGCAGAGCTTCTACAATTACATCCGCGAGAGCGTGAAACAGAATAAGCCCTGGGACAAGTTCGCCACCGAGATCATTACCTCATCGGGGAGCACCCGTCAGAATGGTGCACTCAACTATTTTGTCCTGCACAAGGACCCGATCGACCTAACCGAGAACATCACACAGGCCTTCCTCGGCCAGCGTCTCACTTGCGCCCGTTGCCACAATCATCCGCTTGAGAAGTGGACTCAGAAGCAGTATTACCAGATGGTGAACCTCTTCGCCCGCGTGGGATTGAAGAATGGCAACGCGATGGGCGAGACTGTGGTCTTTGCCCGCACCAGCGGTGATGTAAATCATCCTCGCCTGCTCAAGCCGCTCAACCCGACTCCGCTTGACGGGGTGGAGATGAGCCTTGATTCGACAGAAGACCGCCGCGTGCACTTTGCCAAGTGGCTGACCTCACCTAAGAATCAGTTCTTTGCGCGGAACCTCGTGAATCGTGTCTGGGGCAGCATTATGGGGCGTGGCCTGACCGATCCGATCGATGACGTGCGTGCTACGAACCCGGCCTCTAATGCGGACCTCTTTGATGCGCTGGTCGCCGATTTCACCAAAGACTTCGATGTGAAGCGGCTGATCCGGACCATCATGAATAGTTCGACCTATCAGCTATCGAGCGAGCCGAATGCGTCAAACCAGAGCGATGGCAAGTATTACTCGCACTACATTCTGAAGCGCCTGCCGGCCGAGGTGCTGCTGGATTCGATGAGCCAGGTGACTGGCGTGCCTACAGCCTTTGATGGCTACGCTGCGGGGACGCGTGCGATGCAGTTGCCTGATGTGCAGGTGAAGAGCGAGTTTCTCAATGTTTTCGGGCGTCCGAAGCGCGTGATCTGCGACGCTGGCGAGCGTTCGAGCGACCCGAGTATCGCGCAGGCTCTGCATGTAATTAACGGCGAGACGCTGAACCGGAAACTGATGAACCCGAATGGGGCCGTCAACCTCTTTTTGAAGCTTGGTGTGAGTGACGGCCGCATGATCGAACAGGTTTATCTGTCTGCTTTTGGCCGATTCCCGAGTGAGACCGAGAAGCAACGGGCGGTAGAACTGCTTAAGGCTTCTCGGCTTGAGAAGGGCACCACAGAGGCGCTGTTGCAATCGCGCCGGCAGGGTGCCGAGGATCTGATGTGGGCATTGCTGACCAGCAAGGAGTTCCTGTTTAACCAATGAAACGTGAAGTGCTTGCCTTGTGCCTTTGTGTACCGTTAAGCGCCTCAAAGGATTTTGCGCGCGACATACAGCCGATTCTTGAGAAGCGTTGTACGGGTTGCCATTCTGCTACCGCCACGATTGGTTCGCTGAACCTTGAGACCTGGGATGGCTTGCTGAAGGGTGGGAATAGTGGTCCGGTGCTGGTGCCGGGCAAATCGAAGGAAAGTACTCTTTATTTGAGTGTGGTGGGCAAGGCGCCCGAGATTGGCCGGATGCCATTCTCGAATGAAGTGATGCCTGATGCGGAGGCTGAGGCGATCCGGGAATGGATCGACGAAGGTGCTGCTGCGCCCGTCACCAAGCCGCAACAGATTTACTCGCTTGCCTGGCGGCCTGATGGCAAGGCTATTGCGCTTGGGGCCTATCAGATTGTCCGTCTTATGGATGCCACTGGGCAGAACGAAACAGCTCAACTCAGTGGCCACGCTGACGCTGTGCGGGCAGTTGCCTGGAGCAAAGACGGTAGCTTTCTGGCCGCAGCCGGAGGCTCCCCCGCTCGCAAGGGTGAAGTCAAGATCTGGAAGGCTGACGGGAGTTTGCAAGCGACTATTAGCGGGCATGCAGATTGCATTTACGCAGTTGCGATCTCGCCCGACGGCAAGACCATCGCCACTGCCAGCTACGACAAGCTGATCAAGCTTTGGGATTCGTCGACAGGCAATGAAATCCGCACGCTCAAAGACCATATCGATGCCATCTACGCCCTCGCCTTTACGCCGGACGGAAAGCGGCTGGTGAGCGGTGCGTCCGACCGATCGATCAAGGTGTGGAACCCCGAAACGGGCGAGCGCCTCTTTACGATGAGTGAGCCCACCGATGGGGTGAACTCGATTGCGATCTCGCCTGATGGCAAGCGTGTAGCCGCTGCTGGACAAGACAAGACGATTCGCGTCTGGCTGCTTGAGGAAAAGGGCGCCACGCTTGAGGTTTCGATGATCGCTCACGAAGACGCCATCCTCAAGATTGTGTGGAGCCGTGACGGCAAGACACTGCTTTCGAGCTCTGCAGACCGAAGTCTGAAGCTGTTTCGGGCCTCAGACTTGAGCGAATTGAAGATGCTGGGCGGCCAGCCCGACTGGGCTTACGCTGTTGAATACTCACCCGATGGCTCGCGCGTGGCGCTGGGCCGAATGAACGGAAGTCTCTTAATCACTGAGGTGAAGCCATGAAGAAACTGATCTCAATCGCAATCCTGGGCACGGGCCTCGTCTTTGCCCAGGCAAAGCGTACGACGCCGCCAACGATTGCCCGCGTCTCGCCTCTTGGCATCGCCCGTGGCATGACTGTGGAGATGGAAGTGGAAGGCTTCAACCTGGCCAAGGCATCTGCCATTTACTTCAGCGAGAAGGGCATTACCGGGAAGATTCTGCGGATTAAGGAGCTGCCCGATCAGGCTGAAGTGCGTCTTGGTGCCAGTGGGGGTGCGTCCTCGATTGAACTGGGACAGATTCCGGCCCGAAATCAGGTGACGGTTGAGATTGATATTTCGACAGAGGCCAAGATTGGCCCGGTGAACTTTCGGATTCTTACGCCACTTGGCACGAGCCCTGTCGGTACTTTTCTGGTTGAGCCGTTCTACGGCGAGGCCGCCGATATGGAGCCCAATGACAGCGTCGACAACGCCGCCGAGGTTTATTTGCCTGCGATCTTTACCGGTGCCATCAGCCGTAACGGCGACGTAGATACGTACAAGATCAAGGCCCGTGCCGGCCAGCAGGTGGTTTTCGAGAACGGGGCCACCATGTTGGGTAGCTCGCTGCAGCCTATCGTCCGCATTTTGCGTGAAGACCAAAGTGTTGCAGCAGAGTTCGGACAGGATGGCGGGGAGAGTGTTCGCCTCTTCGCCCACCGCTTCGACAAAGAAGGTACTTATTATGTCCAGATCAGCGATTTTCAGCAGAGCGGCCGGGCGAGTCATATTTATCGCCTGAAGGCCGGGGACTTCAGCGTCATCACTGGTGTTTACCCGCTGGGGGTGCAGAAGGGCAAGACGGCAAACGTAACGCTTGAGGGGATCAACTTCGCGGAATCGAAGATCGCAGTCAAGGGCGAGCCGAGTGATCGCGACGCCTTTGCCGTGATGCTTCGCCCGGGCAAGGCCTTCAATGATGTGCGGCTCGAACTTGGCCAGCACCCTGAAGTGGAAGGTGTGGATAAGCTGAGCTTCCCGCTTACGGTGAACGGTAAGCTCAGCGATACGGCTCGCTATCGCTTTAATGCCCGACGGGGCGAAGAACTGGTTTTCGAGATTGACGCCCGGCGCGCTGGAAGCGACATGGATTCTTTCCTTGAAGTGCTCGACATGCAGGGCAAGTCGATTGAACGGGCGGTTGTCCGTCCGGTTTGGGAGACCACGACTACGCTTCGCGATCACGACAGCGCCACTCGCGGCATCCGCATCAATTCTTGGAACGCTCTTAAGGTGGGCGACTATGTGATGCTTGGCGGCGAAGTGCTGAAGATCAATGCGATGCCACGTGGCCCGGACGACGACATGATTTTTGAGAATTTCAACGGCCAGCGGATTACTTATCTGGACACTACGGCCGAAGCCCACGCGATTGACAAGAGCATCTACAAGGCTCAGATCTTCCCGGCTGGGTCGAAGTTCACACCCAACGGCCTGCCGCTCTTGCGCCTTTACTTCCGCAATGATGACGGTGGCCCCGGTTACGGTAAAGACTCTTTGCTTCACTTCACCGCGCCGGCCGATGGCGAATATCAGCTGGTGCTGCGTGACGTTCGCGGCAAGCTTGCCAAGCCGCAGGCTTACCGGCTGACTGCGCGTCACTCGGAGCCCGACTTCCGCATCTCGATGAACCCGCGCAACCCGACGGTGCCGCTTGGCGGAGCCATTCCCGTTACCATGCAGGCCTTCCGCATGGATGGCTTTGATGGGCCCATTTCTGTGAATTTCGACGGCCTGCCTCCTGGCATTACCGCTACCCCGACGGTGATCCCGCCCGGGCAGATCTTTGCGACGGTGTTGCTCAAGAGTGATGGCAAGCCACAATCGAGTGCCTTCCCGATCCAGGTAAGTGGCCGCTACGGCGACAAGGTGCGCTATGCCAATCAGGAAGACAATCTCAAGCTGGTTTCGGTGATGCCACAGGCTGACATTACGATGACTGCCATTACCAAGGTGGTTGAGCTTGAAGCTGGAAGCACTGCAGATGTGAACCTCAGCATTACCCGCAACAACGGCTTTGAAGGCCGGGTGCCGGTGCAGGTGATGAACCTGCCGCCTTCGGTTCGAGTATTGGACGTGGGTCTCAATGGCGTTCTGCTGAATGAAGATGAGACCAAACGCGGTTTCACTCTGGCTGCTCTGCCCGATAGCGAGCCACTGGAACAGGTGATCTATATCGGCGGCACTATCGAAACCCGCAGCCCGCAGCAGACCATTTACGCGGCACCGGAGGCAATCCTGCTGCGCATTAAGTCGAACAAGGGCCCTCAGATTACCGGCTCTTTGGTTACGGGAGGGAATCGCTAGAATGAAGCTCGGCGTCAACACTCTGATCTGGACAGCAAGATTCGAGACAGAACATCTCGCGCTGTTTCCTGAAATCAAGGCCCATGGGTTTGATGGAGTCGAAGTTGCCCGCTTCGATTTCGAGGATTTTCCGGCCGGCGAGATTCGCGAGACGGCCGCAGACAATGGGCTGGAATTGATTCTCTGCACTGCTTTTACAGGC
>JAPKYY010000879.1 GCA_026394095.1 Acidobacteriota bacterium
GACCAGCAGTTTGGCCATGGAAACTCGCATCTTGATCACCTCAAACATACTTTCTAGTGTACTGGAAGCCCTTCTTCGGCGAAGACAGTACGGCCTTCTCTGCGGAGGCGAAAGCCCCCACGGTCACCCAGACCTTCGAGACTCTGGGCCCCACGCTGCTTCACTTCAAAGTTCTTCCATTTGGACGCGAGCAAAGAACCATAGGCTTCAAGCAATTGTTGAGCCGATTCTTCGTCTTTCCAAATCGACGCGTGGGAGAGCAAAAGGTCGCGGCTTATTCGATTTTCATAGAGTTGATAGGCGCCGCCACGAAATCGCTCCACCAGGCCATCGGCCTTCTTGCCGAAGGTCCGAAGAAGGATGCTCATGTCGATTTCCCCCAAGGTTCCGTCAGCGCGGGAGCGCCAGCGCAGGCCCTTTGGAGGTGCGCTCACGATTACCTTTTCCGGTAGCACCCCAGCAAAGTATTGCTCCGGGTGCATGACCTGAGCGCTGGATGCAGGAGGCTTCTCAAAGACACGCTTCATGCACTCCAGATCCTTTTCGCAGACAGCAGCCTGGAACTTGAAGCCATAAGAGTATGGAAAGAGGAGACTCTCTTTCAGATAGAGCGGCACTCTCTTCATGACTGGAAAGCTATCGTCGCCTCCTTCGTTGGCCTGACTCAAGCGGCGCACCAATTCCGGAGAACCCTTCAGGCTTTGTCCTGATTCACGCGCGGCGTGCTCACCCATCAACCACATCGCCTGACCTTCCATGACAGCCATGCGAGCCAGCGCTGCATCGTCGTCGCCTTTGGCGCCCTTCAGGAATTTGCTCAAGCCGTATCGTTGATCCGCCAGCGCATGGCCTAGTTCGTGAATCAACAATTCGGGGCCGAGACCGTCCTGAACATGATCGAGGACATAAAGCTTCTTGGCCTTGAAGTCGTAGAAGGCGGCGGCCTGTTCCTGAAGAAGATCGAGGGTTGTTTGCTTCAACTTGAAATCAGGCGGGGCAAAGCCGAACATCTTCAAGACAAGCTCTTCAGTGTCAACCTTGTCCGAGTTCACTTCGGTCTTCATCTTGCCTTTGAGGTAGCGCTCGAGCTCAGCGGAACTCATCATCGCTGCGGGAACTTTTCTCTCCACCGCGAAGCCCGTCAACTCAGAAGCTTCCTTCAGATAGAGGTTCACCTTAAGGAGTAAAGCAGAGTCTGCTCCAAAGCAGGGGAGGATAAACAGAACCAGTGCACCGTACTTCCGCAAACCTCTCCCCAGCCAGGCGGCCGAAACGAGACAAAGCAGACCGGCGGCAACAGCGGCAAATCTCACTCCTGTGGCACGAGACATCGCACCGAAAAGTGACGCACCAATCGGGGCCATTCCAACAACGGCTGTGCCAAAGAGAGAAACCACGCGACCTCGAAGATGTTCTGGAGCAGAAGTCTGCAAGGTTGAATTGGTTGCCGCATTTTGTCTCATCAAAGATCCTCCAGCGATTGCCATCAAAACCAGCGAGAGCCAGTAATTGGGGCTAGCGCCATAAGCCATGAGGGCCAGCCCGAGGCCAAGCCCGCTCACTATACTGATGCGCGGCATGCTCGCTGCGTCTCTTGAAGATGCAAGTAAATAGGTTCCGAGTACCGCGCCACAACCCATTGAGGCGGTTAAACAGCCGAGCCCCCAGGCCCCGCGGCCGAAGAGGTCTTCCGCGAAAAAGGGGTTGAGCACAAAGACACCGCTAAATCCGATATTCATGAATCCGCATAAGAGTAACAAACGCCAGGCTACAGGATTGCCTCGCACGTACTCGAAACCCTGTCGCAGAGTTGCGGCCGGCCCGCTACCAGAAGCCTGCACAGGCATGCGCATCCAGGTCAAGACGAACAGTACAGCCAGAAAGGTCACAGCATTGAAGGAGAAGCACCAGGCCTCACCGACTGCCGCCAGCGCGAGGCCACCCATGGCAGGGCCGGCAATTCTCGCGAGATTGAAGATCAAAGAGTTCAGACTCACGGCGCTAATCAAATCTTCACGACTCGACATGACGAGCATCAGCGCTTGCCGGGCCGGGATGTCGAAGGCATTGGCCAAACCAAAGAGCAGACCGAGTGAGTAGACCTGCCAGACGGCGATCCAACCGTTGAAGGTGAGAATCGCAAGTGCTGCCGCCTGAAACAGAAAGATGGTCTGGGTAGCCATCACGATCCGTTTGCGGGTGAAGCGGTCTGCCGCGAGGCCACCGACAACTCCGAGCAGCAGCATGGGCAGGTTGGTAAACAAGCTCATCAATCCGAGCTTCCACTCTGAGTGGGTCAGGCGATACATGAGCCAACTGAGGGCAGTGTTGTGAACCCATGAGCCGGTGAGCGAGACCAACTGGCCTGCGGCGTAGAGTTGAAAATTGCGGTGGCGCAACGCACGCAAAGCAGAGTTGCGCCCCGGTGAGACTTCTTCCAAGTCTCTATTTCACCGCAATCGTTGTACCCAATGGGGATTCGATGTTGCCGCTGCGGACACGAATCGGAATTTTGTCGCCAGGCTCAATGCCGTTTGGAATTCTGGCATTGATCTGAAAGACGCCGCTGACGAGTCCGGGTGCGGGGCCAGCATAGAGGAGTTCTGCAGTGACGCCACCGATTTGCAAGCTGAGGGGTGAAAGAAATTCCGGCAATGGCAATCCGATCACCGCTCCATCAACGGGGCTGGACTTAAAGGTGCCAGCGCCGGTGCCATAGAGCACGATGAGTTTTCCTGCTTCGGCTGCATTGGCAGCTGAGTTAACACTGCCATCTTCATTGAGAGCGGCAACCTGATTCTTGCCGCTAAAGACGACGCTAAAAAAGCCAGGACTACCGCCGCTAACGGGCACGGTGATCGCATCGCTCTTCAGCCCGTTGTACTCGGCAACCATCTGCGAACTGGATTTGCCAGACACGCTGTAAGGCACAATCGCGCTCACCTGGCCCGAGGATGTATAGATCAAAGGGCTAGGTACGCCATCAAAGAAGATCCTTGTCGTTGCGAGTGTTGTGGCAACACGGCCTTGCGCATCGAGGGCCAAAGTTGTCAAGGCCGCTGGACCAAGCCGAGCGCCATAAATCACAAGAATCGCACCTGGAGCAACTGGGCCAGGCGCAGCTGTGGCGCCGTTTACGACACCTGCGGAAGACAAGGCAGGGGCCGATGTCGCAGCGCGAACCACCAAAGCTCCGTTATCCGCAAGGCGCGTGCTCAAGGATCGGTCAGACATTACAACTTCGTCCCTGTCATCTGCGATGGCTGCGAGATAGTAGGTACCGGGCTGAAGAGTAGAGTCCAACTGATAGGAGCCAGTACAACTGGCAACTTCGTCAGTCACCAGCCCCTGATTCTGAGGGCAGCCTACGCCAGTGAAAGTGTCGCGATTGGTTACTGGAGTTTTTGTCGACAAATAGAAACCGATGCGAAAGCGGCCAGCGCCTCTGGTCCCGGTATTGCGCACCGTGGCGGAGAGCGAAAGTGAGTCGCCTACCCGGGCGCTGACAGGAGCATCAAACTTCACAACGCTGAGAACTGGCTCGGGAGCCGGAGGATTTGGATTCGCCGCTTGCCTTAGTGTAAAGACTTCACCAGCGAGTGAAATGGTGGCCGTACGCGTATTGCCCAGCCGGTTCACTCCGACGCGAAACTCAAAAACATTGGCGCTCGAGCTGAGACTCTGAATCCAGGATGCGTTTGGATTTGTCAGGTACTGACAGTCGGGGAAGGATGGTGTCGCCGTAATTCGGAATGTTCCTCCGGTGCTTGGGAGGTCCACGGAACTGCGATCCAGACGGACTGTGCACACGCCAAGGCGGGGAGAATATTTTGCCCAATAGGTACCCCAAAGGCTGGTACCAGATTCGGTTCTGGATGCGGCATATTCCTGCAGTGTCCAGAAGCTGATGTTGTCGACCGGATCGACAACTGTGGTGGAGTAGTCACCCCACCGGTTGCGGAGAAGTCCTCTGGCAAAGCTATCTTCACCTGCTTTCAATCGGCCATCGAAATATAGAGCTCCAGGTGGATCGGTAGCTTTGCGGGTTGCAAAGAAGCTGCCGGCATATTCAGACTTGTTGAAGCGGTTGTAGCCGATAAAGATGTCGTTGTTGCGGTTGACAGCGATAGACGGAAAACCGTAGTAGTTCTCTCCAGTGATGTCATCGATGCGAACACGTTCGGCAATTGTTGGATCCCCGGTGTCGGGCCAGTTGAATCTGTAATACTGCACGACGGAACGGTATTCCTGGGCAAATCGAAGCATGAGGGAGTTGACACACCAGACACTGGTTGATTTGGCAATACAGTTCTGGATTGTTGCATCCCCGGCATTGATGCGCAGATCCGTACCCAATTGAGGCATGCGTTCGCCGCCGTTGTAGAGCCCAATTTCTCCGGCATTGGCCGATTGTAGCGGCCCGACAAGAATTTCATTCTGAGACAGCAGGCGAACCGATTTGAAAACAATTGCATAGGATCCACTCGAAAGAAAATAGGAGTTGTTCACAAAGTAAACACGATCTCGATTGGGGTCGGCATCAGCAGCTGGTGCATTTGAACCTAGAAAATCCTCGAAGGTTCGGAAGTTGAGTGCCTCTGTCGCAGAAAGGACATTGGCAAGTGGCATGACGTAGTTCAGCGTCTTCTCATAAAAAATGTCTTTGTAGACGTCGACGCTGATGGCAAGAGATTTTCCTGCAATAGCCATGATGGGGAAATCGAAATCTCTGCCGAGGGCGCCGGGAGATACACGAGTCATGCGCCACTCGCCCAGAGGGTCGGAGGTGGTAGACCGGGCAATCAACATACCTGAAGACGATTCGCCGATATCGGCCAAAATAATCATGATGAATCGCTTGGCATTGGAATCCCAGGCTATTCTCGGATCGGTTAAAAAACTCTTAAATGGACCAAGTGGAGCCCAGAACCGGGCATTGCTTAAAGTTCTTAAGGCCATTCCTTTTCGATCCTGGATTCTGAATTCAGAATTCAATGCAGTCACAATGTGATCAGGACTTACCGCCCCTGCGGCATCCGGGGGATTGGCTGTGTTGTCGTCTGCCAGAGCAATAAAGCCTTCGAGTTGATGGGGAGGTACGGGTAAAGCAGTTGCTGCCCTAGGTTCTATCGCGTCAGCACCTTGTCGTACCGCACTTATTGGTGATGAAAACAAGCCGAGACTTCCAATTTCCTTCAAAGGCTTCTGCCTGGCCGGCTGCCAAAGCTTGAGGCTGCGAACTCGCTGCAAGTTTTGTGGCGCCCCAAAAAGGCTGTCTAATTCAATAGCGTCTCGAACAACCTGAGTTCTCCATTCTTCGGCAACTCCGCGCTCAACGCTGTTCATTCCACTCTGGGCAAAGATCATTATTTGAGATAATGCCAAGATAATAAATCGAGATATACAGAAACCAGCATGTTTTATTGAGTACATGTTAAGCGGTAGGATAACTCATTTGTGCCGGGCCTTTCGCAAGATCTTTGGGTGTGACATACTGACGGAGCTATGACCCCTGACTTCATCAAAGCCCTATCGGGCGTTTTCCTTCAAGGCCTCCAATCGGAGTTTCCTGTCACCAGCAAAGTACTTGCAGCGGTTCCTGATCAAAATCAGGATTACCGACCCGACGCAAAGTCGAAAACAGCCATGGAATTGGCCTGGCACATTGCATCTGTCGACATCTGGTTTATCGACTGTATCGTTGGCCACAGCTTTAAACTTCCGCAACGCGAGATGCCCGCTGGCGCAAAGACAGGGGCAGATCTGGCTGCCTGGTATGACAAGGAAATTGCTGCGGGGGTGCCGCGCATTCAAGCAATGACGGCAGAACAGCTGGCAACACCACTGGATTTCTATGGCATGTTCAATATGCCTGCGGCAATGTATCTGCAGTTCATGAATAACCACATGATTCACCACCGTGGACAGTTGTCAACTTACCTGCGCGCGATGGGTGGCAAGTGCCCGTCGATTTATGGCGGCAGTGCTGATGAACCGATGGGCGCCTAGCGGCGTCCGCGGACCCGGTAGTCTTCGACGTTCGGCATCTGCACCACTTTACACATCTCATTGAGACGGCTCCATGCCCGCACTCCAATGCGGTCGCTCAGCGAATCTTTCGCTTTGTTTGACTCATTGCCTGGTGCGGGCAAATTTGTTGTGACAATCACTGGCTTGCGGTGGTTGCAGCGGTGGGTGATGATCGAGGCCACAGTGTCTTCCACCCAGTCAGTAACACGATGCGCGCCAAGATCGTCGAGCAGCAGTATTTCGCAATCGAGTGCAAGCCGGTAGGCTTCTTTGTCCATTGACCCACTGCTGCGATCGTAACCACTGCGGAT
The DNA here is from genome assembly GCA_026394095.1 of Acidobacteriota bacterium. Classification (GTDB taxonomy): domain Bacteria; phylum Acidobacteriota; class Terriglobia; order Bryobacterales; family Bryobacteraceae; genus Bryobacter. The sequence goes on from JAPKYY010000879.1 coordinate 6,342, forward strand.
TCTATCGAGGAGAGTCTGATAGTCGAAGAAGACGCCTTCAAAGCCGCGCTGGATCAGCGCGTTCAACGCAGCGACTGCAAGGTGCGTCTTGCCCACACCCGTTTCGCCGATAAAGAGCAGCCCAGCTTTGTCTACGGCAGGATATTCCCGCACGAAAGTGCGCACGGTGAGCATCACGCCGGCAAGGCCGCGATGGGCGATCGGGTTGTCCTTGGGGAGTGAGAAGTTCTCGGTAGAGGCGTTGGCATAGAGCGGTGGAATTCCGCTTCGCGATGCGAAACGTTCTGCGCGAGTTTCTTCATCGCAGGTGCAGCGATTGACAACTTCGACATCATCGACGGTTTTGAAGATCCAACCTGTGCCCCCGCAGCGCAGACAGTTTTCAACTGGCATCGGATTCCACCACAATCAGAACCTGATTGGCATTCACGGTCGCGCCTTCAACAGCCTGCACTTGCTTTACTGTCCCGGGAATCGGGCTCTTCAATTCGTTCTGCATCTTCATTGCTTCAACCACGACCAGGCCTTGACCTGATTCCACCCGATCTCCAAGCGCAACAAGAACGCGGATTACCTTGCCCGGCATCGGAGTTGCGACTTTGGCAATTCCGCTGCCAGCCTTCCCTGCCCCAGTTCCATTCCAGGCCCTTGGATCTTCAATCTTGATCTTCGTCTGTCGGCCGCGCAGAGTCACCACGTAGCCATCGGTATCACTCTCAACGCGCAGTTCGCGCTGACGATGTCCATCCAGATGGCTGTAAACCGATCGCTCTACCTTAATGATGCTCATGCTTTCCACTTCGATTTCGCTGTTGGCTGCACTCTCTCTATTTTCCTACCCTTTGCGGCCAGTTCGGCTGCATTTCTTGCGGCGGCTAAGTCTTGATCACTGAAGACGTGCTTCTTTCGCCTGAGGAACCACTCATCCAGGAAGCCCGTATGAAGATCTCCTGCCTGGAAGGCCTCGTCGGCCAGGACATCGAGGAAGAACTCGATGTTGGTGCGTATGCCCCCGATGTGTGTCTCTTCGAGTGCGCGCTCGAGGCGGGCGATGGCATCCTCGCGCGTCTCAGCCCAGGCAATGAGTTTAATCAGGAGGGGATCGTATTCGAGTGGCACCCGCCAGCCTTCGTAGACACCGCTATCGAGCCTTACGCCTGGGCCGCCGGGGAGAGCAAGCGAGGTGATTTCTCCAGGACTGGGTAGAAATCCCTGATCGGGGTCTTCAGCGTAAAGCCGGCATTCCATGGCCCAGCCACGAATTGAAACTTCATCCTGTTTGATCGTCAGGTGCTCGCCTGCTGCGATGCGAAGCTGCCACTTCACCAGATCGACACCCGTGATGCACTCAGTAACGGGATGCTCTACCTGCAACCTTGTGTTCATTTCAAGAAAGTAGAATCGACCCGTTTCGTCGGCCAGAAACTCAACTGTGCCCGCATTGAAATAACCGGCTGCGAGGGCCGCAGCTACTGCAGCCTCTCCCATCTTGTGACGGAGCTCAGGGTGCCTGGCAATGAACGGTGAGGGAGCTTCTTCGATCACCTTCTGGTGTCGGCGCTGAACAGAACACTCTCGCTCACCCAGATAAATCATGTGGCCGAATTGATCGCCCAGTACCTGGATTTCGATATGACGGGGACGGACGATGAATTTTTCGATGTAGACGTCAGCATTCCGGAAGGATCGCTCCGCTTCGCTTGAGGCATCTCGAAAGGCAGCTTCGATGTCTTCCTCGCGCTCGACACGGCGCATGCCTTTGCCTCCGCCGCCTGCGGCTGCTTTGAGGATGACGGGATAGCCGATGTCACCGGCGATGCGTTTGGCTTCGTCAGCACTTGTCAGGGCCTGCTCTGTGCCAGGTGGGATTGGCGTGCCAGCTTTTTTGGCCAGCTCGCGAGCTGAAGTCTTTGAGCCCAACTTTTCGATCGCAGATGCGGGAGGGCCGATAAAGACAAGACCAGAGGCAACGCACAAAGCGGCAAAATCGGCGTTCTCGCTTAGAAAGCCGTAGCCGGGATGGATCGCTTCTGCGTCACAGGCAATCGCAGCAGCGACGATCTTGTCACCCCTGAGATAGGTATCGCTTGAGGCGGAACCATCCAGTGCAATAGCTTCGTCAGCCATACGCACGTGCAAGGCGTTGCGGTCTACATCGCTGTAGACCGCAACGCTTCCAATCTTCATTTCGCGGAGCGCCCGCATAACCCTAACCGCGATCTCGCCGCGATTGGCAACCAATACCTTACGGAACACGCTCCCTAATGTAGCAAGCCTTTCACTGTACTTCTTCCACTCGCAAAACTTGTTCGAGTTTTCGAAGGTCTTGCAGCTTGCTTGAGTCGATTGTGCCGTTGAGGAAACGCGCCCCCAGGGCAGAGGGGTCAGCAACGAATCCAAGGTCCTTCAGCTTCTGCAAGACGGCGGCAGAAACCTCTTTCAGCATCACCTTGATCCGGATGCGCACCGAGGATCGCATATCTTCTACCTTGAATTCCTGCCGGGGAGATGCTGAGAGCTCACGAATCATGGGAGCTGCAGGCATGGCTTTTACCATGTTTATGCTGGCACTTCGCATTGCGGTGTCAGAAGCGCCGGCGATACCTTCGTGGCTTACGCCCTCGGGCATCTCGACGGGAACCTCGATGCGCCTGGACTGGCCGCCCTCATTCACAATTCTTTCTTCAACAGCATAGTAGCTGGTGAAGGCGGTCATCAGCCCGTAGTTCAAGCCAAGTTGTGTGATGGCTTCGCGGTTATCGATTTCATTGATTGCCAAAGCATCGATTTTGCGACGAGCCCAAATTGCGGGAATCGCAGAATTCTCTTTTTGCTGAGCAGGCAGTTTGACTTCAATCTCCCGTTCATAGCGGCGAGCCCCGATTCGTCCTTTGATGCGAAGTTTGCCGGTTGCACCAGAGTCGAATCGACCACTGATGATGATTGGTTTTGCACTGAAGAGATCAGGGATTCTGGCCGGGACAACGTCGCGCACAGGGAGACTACCCAAGTCGATTTCGATGTCGGTGAGGAGCGGATTTCTGACACGTTCGTGGAAGCGCTTGGCGGCTGCGCTGCCATCACTGTTGAGTGAGACATATTCGACCTCGCCGCGGCCGGCTTCTGCCATCTTGTCGAGGAGGAAGCGATTGACGCTGCTGCCGATTCCGAAACTGAAGACGCGGGCATTGGAATGTTTGCGGATTTCAGCAATGATCTCGTTGTCATTGCCGACGTAGCCATCGGTCATGAAACACACGATGCGGACGTGTTCCTGACTGTCGGTACCGTCGAGGGCAGCACGAATTGCTTTCATCATTTCTGTACCTCCTCCACTGTTCTTGAACCGGAGAAATTGTTTGGCTTTCTCGACGTTCTCTGGAGTGGCAGATACAGGCTGCGGCCAGAGGATCTCAGTGTCGCCACTGAAGGTGATCAGGTTGAAGGTGTCTCTGGGGTTGAGCCCGTCGATTGCCTGCAGCATTGCCTCTTTTGCTTTGTCCAGAGGGAAGCCGTGCATCGAGCCTGAAGTGTCAATGACGAAGACCAGTTCTTTCGGCACAATGCTTGCGGCCTCAGAACGAACTGCTGGGGGATCGATGACAAAACTGAAGTAGCCGTCTTTGCCGTTCTTGTTGGTTAGAAGGGAAGGTGCGATCTCTCGAGCTGGTGACACTTCCGAGGGGAGTGCCCATGCCGAGTTTCACCTGGATACTGATGTCGTGTCCGGCGCGTGTCCCTTTGGCGGCGATGGGTGGATTGATGGTGCCTTGCTGGCCTGCCATCGACTTTGGGAAGTAGCGAGGGCCGACAACCATTGGGAAAACAAATTCATAGGTGCCAGCTTCGTAGGGGACCAATTCGACATAGTGGATCTCCACAGATACTTTTGCTCCGGGGGTAATGTTAGCAAGAGACTGCTGAAAAACGTTCGGGCGTTGCTGATTCAGAAGTGCGGCAGTCTGGCCCCGGCGGCGTGCTTCGTCGTAGGCTTTTTGTGCGTCTTCGCGCCGGGCGATTTTGCCCTTCACCACGCGCTCGTTCACTTGCATTGTGTAGCCGTTGACAGCTGCCATCACAGGTAGTGGGAAGTTATAAACTGCCTCGATCGTTTCCGACGATTCATTTGTGAATTCCTGGCGCACCACTACGGTGGCTAAAGGTCCGCTGACCTCAGCTTTTACATCGGTGTGCTTCAGTGGGCACTCCACCGTTCGCCCATCGGGCAACTTGCGGATCAACACCCCCGACCCGCTCTCAGTAGGGGGAGCGGCCACCGCAGCAACCACGCCAAACGCCATCAATAGATTCCAGAGTTTCATACACTCTCCTTTCAATGGGAGAATGCCGTGAGCCTGACGAGCCTTTCAAAAACTTTCAGGATTCTCGAAGAACTTCGTTTGGATGGATTCGGGGGATCCTCAAGGCTGGAGCGAGGCAGGCGAGAAGAACTGCAAGAATCAGGCAGCCCATCATGCCTGCATAGACCCAAACGTCTTTAGTAAGGGCAGGTTCCACCATAGATGGGAAGACGCTGCCAAGCCAGCGGAGCAAAGCTGCTGCTGCCAGGCCGCCGATGATGAGGCCTACGCCCGCAAGATTCATGCCTTGACGCAAGACTCCGACCGCGAGCTCTCTTCCCGGGGCACCCAGGGCGAGGCGGATTGCGAATTCCATACTGCGTTGGGTTACCAGATAGGACATCACGCCATAGAGTCCTGCACTGGCCAGAACCAGTGCGAGGATGGCAAAAGTACTAACCAGATAGGCGAGAAATCGTTCGTTGCGAACGGCATCGAGACGAAAGCTCTCCATGGTGTTGAATTGCTGGATGGGTTGCAGCGGATCGAGTGCCCTAAGTTCCGCTTCGACCTTTGCTGCAATGCCTTGCCCAGAATCTTTGGTACGCACCATCCAGCTCATCGGGAACCAGGTGTGAGCCGCTTTAATGATGTCATCGTTTGCCTGCGAAACCGGAATGTACATGGTGGGTTGCAGCCTGGATTTCAGACTGTTCGTTCGGACATCGGCGACAACACCCACAATGGTTCGCGAAATCTTGCCGCCGCAATGCTCTATGACATTAGCCCCAACTGGATTCTTGCCAGGTAGATAGCGCCTGACAAAAGCATCGCTGACGATAGCAACGGCAGGGGCAGTTGCCTGATCGGACTCGTTCAGATAACGGCCTGCCAGGAGTGGAACTCGCATGGCGTCGAGGAAATTTGTTGAGGTGTATCGCCAGTTCATGAACTTAAGCTCTTGCGGCCGGTCTGGCGAATCCAGCACCATGACTGAGCAATTCAAGCCCCTCTCGAGAGGCATTGCCGATGTTACGGCAACACTTTCTACGTTGGGAATCAAGCGCAAGCGTTCGATGCCTTTTTCAAAGAACTGAGTGGCTTTGGCGCTGGTGTCGAAACGCTCACCCCGCAAAGACATTTGGGCCGCAAGGACACGAGATTCATCGACAC
>JAPKYY010000517.1 GCA_026394095.1 Acidobacteriota bacterium
CGATGGAAGTTGAAAGCGCCCTCGTCCGTCACCCCGCCGTAGCCGAAGCCGCCGTCGTCGGCAAGCCCCACGAAATCACTGGTCAATCCGTCTGCTGCTTCGTCACCTTGAAGAAGGGCGATTACGACCATGAAGTGCTCGGCAAAGAACTCCGCAAGTGGGTTGGCCACGAAATCGGTGCCTTCGCCAGACCCGAAGAAATCCGCTTCAGCGACGCCCTGCCCAAAACCCGCAGCGGCAAAATCATGCGCCGTCTCCTGCGCGAACTCGTCACCAACAACACCGTTGCCGGCGACGTAACAACGCTCGAAGACCTCAGCGTCATCACCAAGCTCGCCGCCCAACACGACGACGAAGCATAACCCATGCGGGCCGTAGTCTTCGATCTCCTCAGCGCGCTCGTAGACTCTTGGACTCTCTGGGATCACATTGCAGGCTCAAAGGAGCTCGGCCGCAAATGGCGGGGCTCCTACCTCGAACTCACCTACGGCGTCGGCCGCTACCGCCCCTACGAAGACCTCGTCATTGAGGCAGCCACCCGCATCAATCTCCCCTCTCAATGGGGCACCGGGCTTATCGCCCGTTGGGGAGAACTCAAGGCCTGGCCAGAAGTCCCAACTGTCTTGAACCAACTGCAAGGCCGCGTCAAGTTGGGCGTGGTCACAAACTGCTAGCACGAGACGCTTTTCGTAGCTGGCTCACCATTCGACTTGATCGGATGCGCAAATTTCGGCATTCCCGTCTACTGGCACAATCGCATCGGCCTGGCGAGACCGCCGCACTTCCCTGCTCCGAAATTCGAGCACAGCGATCTCCTCAACCTGCCCAATGCTTTATGACCGAATGCCAAGGCGGCGTGGAAACTCGGCTGGCAAATACGAAGTTCGAAACAACCAATCCCAAACCGCGAAAGTAATCGCAAAATTACGATCCGGAGGCCCCTCATCCGGATGAACGTGATGCCACGTGTGCATCTCCGGTGAATTCACAATGTATTTGAGAAACCCGATCCGCACTCGCAGATTCGCATGGGCAAAGTGCCCCACGGCCGTGCTGATGATCGCGCACCCGAAAGCAGCCTCGGCCGAGAAGCCAAGCAGCGTAGCAGGCACGTAAAGCACCATCTGGTAAACGACAATCTCAAACCAGTGAAAGCGCCAGTTGCTCAACCAGTCCATGTCGGTCGAGCTGTGGTGCGTCTTGTGAAACTGCCACAACGCAGGCACCCGGTGCATCAGGTTATGCACCAGCCACTGTAGAAAATCCTTCGATACCAGCAACACGAGCGTCTGCAGCCAGAGCGGTTGCGATGCAAGCCCATTCAACTCAAGCAAGTGCCGCAAGGGCAGAATCGCATCTGGCGGCAGGCGAAAAAATCCTTGCCGCGCCTCGCGAGGCCAGAACCGCTCCGCCACACTCAGCAGCAACCCGGACGCGACCAGAAAAATCGAATAAGGCAACATGGCAATGCTATGTTTTTAGTTTATGTGGATCTCAAAAGAACTGCTCGCCCGCCACTTTGAATACTCCCTCTGGGCATCACTCAAGGTGCTCGAAGCAGCCGAAAAGCTACCTTTCGATGCAATTGAACAAGACAGAGGCAACAGCTTCGGCGGCATCCTCGCCACACTCACCCACATCTTCCTGGCAGACCGCGTCTGGTTCAAACGCTTCAGCGGCGATCCCTACTTCGCCTTCACCCAGCCCGGCGACTCTTTCGACCTCGCAAAGCTCAAAACAGAATGGCCCATAGTAATGAATGAATTCACCGCCTGGATTCGCGCTCAGGAAGATTCGAAATTCCAGGAGAAGCTATTCTGGCGCAACATCAAAGGCGAAGACAAAGAAGAGCTGATGTACAAGATCCTCCTGCACATCGTCAACCACGGCACTTACCACCGAGGCCAGGTCATCACCATGATCAAGCAGGCAGGCGGCGAAGTTGTATCTACAGACCTCGTCTACTTCCCCGGCATGTAGCGCAAGCTAGTTCACCTGAACGAGCGATATCTCGGCATCGCCAGTCAGGAACGCCACCCATTTGCCATCAGGCGAAAACGCCACCCGTGCAACACGATGTGGTGCCGAGATCGACTTCACGATCTTCCCGGAAGCCAGATCCCACACCGACAACTTCACGGGATTCTTGACCGTAATCACATCAAAACCACCCGTAACCAGCGTCCGTCCATCTGGCGAAATCGCCATCGAAGCAATCGTCTCCCCGTGCCCTTTCAGCTTGCGAGTCAGCGCAAACGTCTTGGCATCCCACACATAGACAGTCTCGTCCAGTCCAGCCATCACCAACTGCTTCCCATCCGGGCTGAAAGCCGACGCAAACATCGCCCCAGTCATATCCTCAACCTTCTTTACCAGCTCGCCGGATTGCGTCTTCCACACGCGAATATCGTTGTCATAATTTGCACTGACAACGGTCTCCCCGTCCGGTGAAAACGTTAGCCCTGCCGACCCGCCAATACCATCAGGCAGCGTGTGCTTCTCCTTGCCGCTAGCCAGATCCCAAATGCGAACGGTGCGCTCTTCCGGCTTCGAGGTAGCGACAAAACGCCGGTCACTCGAAAGCGCCAGCGTACTGGTCGGCGCCCCGTTGATCAACTGCAACTGACGGTCCGCACTCAGATCCCAAATCTTCATCGATTTGGTTTCCTCATTCGCTTCCATCATCAAATCAGAAGACAAATGAAATGCCCGCTGTGCAATCTTCTAGTCTGAGACCATCTTGCCTGAAGCCAAATCCCAGGTCCTGATATGGCCATCCCGGCATCGGCTCGTAATCGACTTCCCGTCTTTCGAAAAGAAAATCGAAGTGGGAGTCGACTCCGACTTCAAACTCCGGTCGGCACCAGCCAGATTCAGCGCTAGCGCCACAAGCAACAAGGTTCTGATCATGACTTAAGCTTTCTCAAGAACAATGTCAAAAACGATCTCGGCATGAGCAGGCTGCGCCGCCGTTGCTCCACCCTCAAACAACTTCACCGGCAACACCAATTCCCGGTGCTCGGCAATCTTGTTCCAGTTCTTATCCGGGTTGCCCTCATAAAAAGGATCTGTAGCAAAGTAAGCCTGCGTAATCAGAGTCTTGTGCCCGGGCGCGGTAATCAGGTAGTGGATATGCTGCGCCGGCCGATCCGCATAATGGCCGGGCATCACAGTGTCGACACCATAAACACCCTGTGCATCAGGCGAAAGCTTCGCCCGGTACTTATAGCCCTTGGTATCGTAAAGCCCGCCATGATCGGCATGCCACAGATCCACCTTGGCGCCTTCCACAATCTGACCCTTCGTATTGAGAACTCGTCCACTCACTTTCAGCGGAAAGCCCGGGTCACCTGGCGCACGCAATACCCGCTGATCGGGAGCACCCTTTCGAAAGAACGGCCCCAGCACCTCCGCAGAGGTCGGCTTGTGTGATGCCTCTTCAGCCGCTTCCCAGCCTGCAAGTAATTGCTTCTGCGACAAAGCGCCAATCAGAAATCCGCGTGATATGCACGATTCCAAGATCTGCCGGCGGTTCGGTTTTGTACTTGTTCTCATACCCCACCTACCTTAAGCGGTCAGAAACCACAAATCAACCCTCACCCAAGGTAAATTTCGTTCTTCGAGTAAAGCACGGCACGTCCGCCAATCTTCACCCGGTCCCCAGCCAGCCCACAAAACAGGTCGCCGCCACGCTCAGAGATCTGTTTCGCACGCAATTCATTCTTTCCAAGCCGCTTGGCCCAATAAGGAATCAATGTCGAATGTGCGCTCCCCGTAACCGGGTCTTCCGGCACGCCCTGCGCGGGAGCAAAAAAGCTAAACTGCTCAATCACAAACCCCGATGCCAGCGTCGCATGCCCGCAAAGATCCACTTCCGTCTTCGGCGTAAACCACCGGATGTCATACCCATCTGGCCTCTGAACAAAATAAACGGTCTCGGCCAGATTATGCTCGGCAGCCATCGACTGCAAGAGATCATCGGGTAGCCAGGAATCGAGGGGCACAACCGCTGCCGGGTTGCCATGAAAAGCTGTGTCGGTGAATGCGTCAACGATATAGCAGGTGAGAGTCATGCTGACTTGATTATCAGTTACTGCAGGCGTTGGCGGGTCTTCTCGTTCATTACAAGCTCGTCGAAAATCGCCAGGACCTGCTTGCGATAACTGTAGACGCGCTTGAGATTGTCCCGGAAATTGTTCGCATACCGCCGCGTGCCCAGCCACTTCTGCAGAGTATCCTTCGGCACGTCGATGTCCCGGCGAAGGTCATCGGCCGAATGGCCACGAAGAAAGAGGCCATAAAACATGGCTGCTTCCCGTTGCGGTGCTAGAGGATCGGCTTCGTCCCGGAACAACATGACATCTACTCTTCTTCTCTATCGGATGCGCGCCAACAAATCACAGCGCGAAAAAATGAGTATACGGAGAACAAAACAATCCCGCAACTGGGGATTTAACGCAGTGCGATTTCGATCTGATCGAGAATCGACTCTTCCTCGGGTGTAACCTGCTTACCACCAAATCCCAGAAAGCCACCCTCGCGTGCAGCCTCAGCCACACTGCGGGCCAGCGTCGTAAGCCAGCACTTAAACTCCTCTGCTTCTTCCTCGCTTGCCTTCGCACGAAGAATATTGGAAAGCTCCCGGCATCCGGCAAGCCCAGCCGCACGAATCCCTTCAGCGCTATCGCTATCCATCTTGTGCATGCTCACATTGATTTTGAGGTCTTCCGCCAGGACACGCATAAGTTCACTGTGCGCCCCATCAAGGCCAGTCCGCAAAACCTCTGACGCCGCCAGCGACTCTTTATAAATCCCAATCGGCCCGCTAGGGCTGGCCGACATCACAACCAGCCCGGTAAGCATTGGAATCTTCCGAAACAGATCCCATTCGTCTACGGTGAAATCAGATTTATTTGCCACCGTTTGATGATATCGGATCCCCTGCTCACACCTCTAGATATTTGAATATGTGGATTTTTCTAGACTTCGCGCAATGGAGTATAATTTCGATGGGAGGATGTACCAAAAAATATGAAAAAGATTTTTGCAGTAGCAGCATTGATGAGCTCGGCGATGTTCGCCGAATCATGGACCGGCACGATCGTTGACACCTCGTGCAAAACAAAGGATCTCGCCAGCCACACCAAGCAGTGCGTGATGGGTTGCGCCAAGAGCGGCCTTGGCATCGTGTTGAGCGATGGCAAGTTCGTCAAGTTTGACGAAGAAGGCAACGTCAAGGCGCTGGCTGCCCTCAAGGCAAGCTCGAAGGATAAAGACCTCAAAGCCAAGGTGACCGGTAAGGTCGAAGGCGACGTTCTCAAAGTCGCCACCGTTGAAATGATGTAGTTTTTTGTTTTCAAAGAACGCCGCTGGCTCTCACGAACTGGCGGCGTTTTTCTTTTGCAGTTGGCTCCACACCGGATAAATCACCGGGTTCTCAAGCCAGGTATTCAGATGCAACAGTACCTGTCTACGCCAGGCATCTGCAGGATTTCGAGCAAGCAGGATCTGCGAATGCCGTTTCGATTCCAGAACACAATCTCGACAACGTTTTGACTCGACGCCGTACACATCACTCAACCCCGAAAGCGTACGGCACAAGTTCTCAAAGCTGTCTTGCCTCACTCCCTCAACCAGGGGATGCAACCGAACAGGAGTCTGGCGAAGCAATCTCCTCAAGTAAGCAGCACTGGCCCCCGTCTCCACCAGCAGCCCTTCAAACAATTGCGGGCTGACTTCTTCCACACCAGTCAACAATTCGCTCAGTCGGCCCTTAACGTTTTTGCCCACGACGATAAGCCTCGACAGCACGGTTATGATCGCCTAGATTCTTGGAGAAAACATGATGTCCTGTGTTTCCCGGTTGAGCCACAAAGAAGATGTCTTCGGTTCTGGCTGGCTTAAGAGCGGCCTTCAAGGACTCAAGCCCCGGGTTCGCAATCGGCCCCGGCGGAAGCCCCACGTTTTGATAAGTGTTGTAAGGATTCGGATTCGCCAGATCCGACTTGTAAATCGTGCCGCGGTATCGATTCTCCACCAGTGCGGCGTAAATCACAGTCGGGTCGCATTCGAGCTTCATGCCCTTTTTAAGCCGGTTCGTAAACAGCCCGGCAATGCGCGGCCTCTCTTCAGGCGCGGCTGATTCCTTCTCAACCAGACTGGCCAGGGTGACAATCTCACGCGGGTAGGCAGTAGTATTAAGCCCACGCCACACCTCCCGAAATTGCTTCGTTAACCGCTGGCAAAGGGATTGCCCGGTAATCTTGCGCGGCAGCCGGTAAGTAGACGGAAACAAATAACCCTCAAGAGTCGGCGCATCCGCATCGAGATCTCGAATGAGCGAAGGGTCCTGGGCGGCCTTCAAAAACTCAGCGCCACTCAATAGTTTTTGCTCTTCGAGAATCCGCGCAATATCGTAAATCGAAGACCCCTCGGGAATCGTCAACTGCCCGAAGTAGACATCCCCGCGCGCGATCTTCGACAGCACAGCATCGAGGGTATGCTCTTTTCTAAAAACATACTCGCCAGCCTGAAACTTCTTGCCCGGATGCACAGCCCGCCAGAGCCAGGTCTGCAGGGGGCTTCGCAAGAGCCCTTCGGCTTCGAGAATCTCCCCGATCCGCAAAGTGGATGCACCCTTCGGTATCTCCACAAACTTCTCTTCTGTGTAGGCAGCAATCGGCTGGCGATAAATTGCAAACAGGATCAGCACCGGAAGGCTGAGAACAAAGAGGAGTAAAAAGACTTTCTTCATTGGTGATCGAGGGAATGCAAATAGCCTTCCAGAATCAAAGTCGCCGCAAGCTGATCCACCTTCCCCTTGCGTTCCTCGCGGCTCCACCCGTATTCATCGAGCACCCGGTGCGCCTGCGAACTGGTGAGCCGTTCATCCCAAAACGTCACCGGCACCTTTGAATACTGCTCGAGCCGCCCGGCAAATTCGCGAACCGCCTCTGACTGCCGCGACATATCGCCAGACATGTACTTCGGGTCCCCAAACACGAAAAGCCCCACCTCGCGATCACGAGCCAACTGCGCCAGGTACGCGATATCCTCGCGAACCCGCGTCCGTGTATAAGTGGGCAATGCTTGAGCAGTGACACCAAAAGGGTCAGAAAGGGCAAGTCCAATGCGGCGTTTGCCAAAATCTAGCCCCAAGATGCGTCCAAAGGGTTGAGCCATCGTAGCGACTCTTCTAGTATGGAGTAACAGGACAGGGATGTCAGTTCTCGCTTCAGCCGGAAACACGAATGAAACAAAGGGCCAGCCAGCAAACAATGGCGGGTCCAATACTGCCACGCGCATTATCGCCGTCGCCTGCGTCATCGGGATGCTGTACTACGGCCGGGCCTTCTTTGTAACTCTGATCAGCGCTGTCATCATCACTTTTATCCTCCAGCCCTTCGTTATCGGCTTCATGAGCTGGAAGATCCCAAGATCGATAGCCAGCTTCCTCGTCTGTTCGATGTTTGTCCTGCTTGTTTACTTCTCTGGCCTCGGCCTGGTGACGCAGGCTAGCGGCCTCGTCGACGACCTCCCCGGCTACGGCAAGAAGATTGGCGAACTCATCGATGGGGCTGCAGACCGCCTGGCAGACCTCGAACGCAGCATGTCCCAGATGATGCCTAAAAAGATTCAGGAGCAGCAGGCCCAACAACTGGATACCCAAAAGAAAGGCCGCCGCTCACGCATCGTTGTGCCCCCGCCAGTAGACCCGAACGCTCCCGCGCCAGTACAGGAAGTCAGAATCAAGCAGGAAGAATCCCCGCTCTTGAGCTTTCTTTACGCGCGCTTTGAAACCATCTACAGCGTGACGCTGATGGCCAGCTTCGTACCCTTCCTCGTCTACTTCATGCTGAGCTGGAGCGACCACATCCAGCGCGCCTTCCTCAACATGTTTGACGGGCCAGACCGCGCTATCGCCTCAAAAAGCATGGAAAGTGTAGCCAGGATGGCCCGCGCCTACATGGCCGGCAACTTCGTCCTCGGTGTGATCCTCGCCGTTCTCAGCACGATCTTCTTCATGTTCATTCAGCTCCCCTAT
>JAPKYY010001016.1 GCA_026394095.1 Acidobacteriota bacterium
GATTCAGCCCTGGAATTTTCCCTACTATCAACTTGCCCGTTTTGTTGCGCCAAATCTGATGGCGGGGAATGTCGTGATGGTGAAGCACGCGGGATGTGTTCCACAATGCGCCATCGCGTTTGAAAAGATCTGGCTCGAAGCCGGCGCTCCCGAAGGTACCTATACGAACCTGCAGATCTCTCATGAGCAGGTAGACCATGTGATCGATGATCGCCGCATCCAGGGCGTGGCGTTGACGGGCAGCGTAGAAGCCGGAAAGCTCGTTGCCGCGCGGGCGGGGTTGAACTTGAAGAAGTCCACGATGGAGTTGGGCGGCAGCGACGCATTCATTGTGCTTGAGGATGCAGAGATGGATAAGACCGTGGAGTGGGCGGTATGGGCCAAGATGAACAACACGGGCCAGTGTTGTATTGCCGCCAAACGATTCATCGTTGTGGAAGCAGTGGCGGACCGGTTTCTCGACAGGTTTCACAAAGCGCTTGGGGAGCTCAAAGCGGGAGACCCGATGGATGCAGCGACAACGCTGGGGCCGTTGTCGACCGAGGGCGCTCTGGTGCAATTGTTGCGTCAAGTGGCTGAAGCCGTGAAGCATGGCGCGACTCTCGTGATGGGCGGCAAGCGCATGGATCGGCCGGGGTGGTTTATGGAGCCTACCATCCTCACCGATATCAAGCCTGGAAATCCGGCGTTCCGCGAAGAATTCTTTGGTCCGGTGGCGCTGTTGTTCCGCGTCAAGAACGAAGACGAAGCAGTAGCGCTCGCGAACGATTCCGATTTCGGGCTCGGGGGATCGATCTTCACCAAAGACATCGATCGAGGCAAACGGCTGGCCAGCCGGATCGATACGGGAATGGTGTTCATCAATCATCCAACGTGGACGACACCGGACCTCCCATTCGGAGGAATCAAAAACTCCGGCTACGGCCGGGAACTTTCCCGGATGGGGATCCAGGAATTCGTAAACAAGAAACTCGTTCGAGTCAGCTCAATTGACTCAGCGGCATAAACAAATGACTAAAACAAACAACACATCACTCAGCACCGCCAAGCCGGTCTGGTTCATTACGGGATGCTCGACCGGCTTTGGACGCGAACTGGCCGCGCTCGTTCTCGAACGCGGCTATCGCGCCGTTGTGACCGCGCGCGACCCGGAGGCCATTAAAGATTTGGGAGCCATCGGCGAAGCCCTGATTCTAAAGCTGGACGTCACGGACCAAGCCCAGGTGGATGCCGCGATCCTTGCAGCAGAAGAGCATTTCGGTGGCATTCACGTTCTGGTAAATAATGCCGGTATTGGCTACTTTGCCGCCGTCGAAGAGAGCGAGGAAGAACAAATACGGAAGATGTTTGAAGTGAATGTGTTCGGACTTGGCCGTATGATCAAAGCCGCCCTGCCCGGAATGCGTCGGCATACTCGGGCCAGTATTGTTAACGTTTCGTCGATTGGCGGCCTGGTTGGCTTTCCTGCGCTGGGCTATTACAATGCCACCAAGTTTGCTGTGGAAGGATTATCAGAGGCGCTTCGCAAAGAAGTGGAACCTCTCGGGATTTCTGTGACGGTGGTAGAACCAAGTGGTTTTCGTACCGATTGGGCGGGACGCTCGGCCAATGAGAGCAAGATCCAGATTGATGACTATGCTGACACAGCAGGGAAGGCAAGAAGTACTTTGCGCGAGATCTCCGGAAAACAAGACGGCGACCCTATTCGAGCAGCAGAGGCTATTGTGGCCGCGATTGAGTCTGGGGAGCCACCGCATCATCTGCTTCTTGGCAATGCAGCTTTCGATAGCGCAATGGCCAAGCTGGAGGAGTTGCGTGCGGAATTTGCAGCTGGGGAAGCCGTTTCTCGCGGGGCCGATTTTCCAGCAAAAACCATAAGTCATTGAGGCCGACAGAAAGCTATGAGGCTGTCAGCACTACCTGCCATAGAC
>JAPKYY010001058.1 GCA_026394095.1 Acidobacteriota bacterium
AAGAAAGCCATCGAGAAGGCCAACGGATTTGTCGATAAAGAGCGCTTCACGAAAGTTCTTGAAGAGAACGGCGCTGCCGGGTTGAACGCTTTCACCAGTCTTGATGAGACTGCTTACATGATGAGCTTGCCGGCGAATAAACTCGAGCTTTGGTTTGCGATGGAAAGCGATCGCTTTATCAATCCTGTGTTTCGTGAGTTTTATAACGAACGTGGCGTGATCCGTGAGGAATACCGGCAGCGGATCGAATCGGATCCCACCGGACGTCTGGTTTATGAAATGCTGACGGTGGCCTTTGCTACCAATCCTTACCGGACTTCCCCTGCTGGTATCCCGAGCGATATCGAAAGTTATCGTTATGCCGATGCCCTGGCCTTCCGCAAACAATACTACGTGCCATCGAACCTTGTGATTGCTATTGCTGGAGATGTCGAGCCTGCTGAGGTGAAGCGTCTGGCTGAGAAGTATTTCTCGAAGATGACTGGTGGCCCGAAGCCGACCGGCATGATGACGAAAGAAAACGAGCAGTTTGGCGAGAAGCGGCTGGTCGTAGAAAGCCCTTCGCAGCCCCTTGTCTTGATCGGTTATAAGCGTCCGAATGCGCTCGACAAAGACGACGTGCTCTTTGATGTGATGGCGACGCTGCTTGGCACTGGCCGCACTAGCCTCTTCTACAAAGAGATGGTTCAGGACAAGAAGATTGCTCTGGCCGCGCAGGCCATTCCGACCTTTCCTGGTGGCCGTCGCGAGAATCTTTTCGCCGTGCTTCTTGTGCCCAATGCTGGCAAGACCACTGAAGACTGCGAGAAGGCCGCTTACGAAATCATTGAGCGTTTGAAGACGGAGAAGGTGAGCGAGGACCAGATGAAGCGCGTGAAAACCCTTCTGCGTGCACAATTGATTCGCAGCCTCGACTCCAATAGCGGCATGGCCCAGAACCTTGCCACCACCAAAGCTCTTTTCGGGAATTGGCGCGCGTTGTTCACCCAACTCGACGACCTCGACAAGGTGACGGCCGAAGATGTTATGGCTGCCGCCAAGAAGTACCTGATTTCCAAGAATAGAACCGTGGGCTCCACGGTGCAACCCGCCCAGCAGGCAAAGAAGTAGGAGTTACCGGATCATGAAAAAGTTAATTATTAGCAGCCTGATTGTGGCCACCAGCTTCGCTCAGCAGAAGCCTGTGAAAGCACCCGTTCCGGTCTATCAGACCCTGAAGTACCCGCCGTTGAAAGCAGTGCAGCTTCCAAAGATTGAGCAGTTCACGCTGCCTAACGGGATGAAGGTGATGATTCTCGAAAACCATGAACTACCGCTTGCCAGTGGTTCGTTGCGTGTTCGCACAGGTTCGTTGCTCGAGCCGGCAAATAAGGCTGGTCTTTCGGGTATCGTCGGCCAGGTGATGCGAAGCGGCGGGACAAAGAAGCGCAATGGGGACGCCCTGAATGCAAAGCTTGAATTGATCGCGGCGACGGTTGAGGCCGGCATCGGTGATGACAGTGGAAGCGTTGGATTCAATTGCCTCAAGGAAAATCTTGATGAAGTATTGGATTTGTTCAAAGAGGTGATTGTGGAGCCTGCCTTCCCGCAGGATCGGCTCGACCTCGTGTTGACACAAACGCGCAGCGGAATTTCCCGTCGCAATGATAATCCGGGTGGGATTCTCAATCGCGAATTCCAAAACCTGATTTATGGCAAAGACACAGCCTACGGCGATCGCGAGGAATACGCCACGATCGCAAACGTCAAGCGTGAAGATCTGGTCGCCTTTCATGACCGTTATTTCTTCCCTGCCAATGCGATGCTCTCGATCTACGGTGATGTAGATACTGCAAGCGTGAAGGCAAAGCTTGAGAAGCTCTTTGCTGACTGGACGACGCAGCGTCCGGCTGCGCCAGCTTTCCCGGCAGTGACGAAGCAGAAGGCGGCTGGAGTATACATCGCTGACAAGTCCGATACGGAACAGACCTTCTTTTCGATTGGCCACATTGGTGGCAAGCTCAGCGATAAGGACTATGCGGCTCTGACTGTCATGTCCAATATCCTGGGTGGTGCTGGCACGTTCTCCAATCGCCTGATGCAGAGCATCCGCAGCGACAAGAGCCTTGCTTACGGAATCTCAAGCTCCTGGTCTGCAGACTATTTGCATGAGGGCACATTCAGCATTACAGGGAGCACCGCTGCAGCCACCACTGATCAGGCGATTCTGGAATCGCTTAAAGAAGTGAAGCGCATGCGTGAAGAGATGGTAGGCCCGACTGAACTTGAGGCCGCCAAGCAACGCGTCGAAAACACCTTCGTTTTCAGCTTTGCTTCCCCCGTTCAAACTCTGAACCGTTTGATGAACTACGAATACTACGGTTATCCTTCGGACTTCATCAACCGCTATAAGGACGCTGTTTCCAAGGTCA
>JAPKYY010000206.1 GCA_026394095.1 Acidobacteriota bacterium
AAAGTGAATATGGGCATCATTAAAGCCCGGCATGGCGAAGCGCCCGCGAAGGTCGATCGTTTGCTTCGCCTTGCGCTTTTCTGCTTCGGCGCCGAGTGCAACAATGCGGCCCTGACTGACGGCAACAGCAGTGGTGCGCCCTTCGCCGGTCCAGATCTTGCCATTTCGCAGGAGTAGATCTACATTTTGCCCATGGGCGGCAATCGCAATCAGAAGCACAAATGCAAGGCATCTCATAGCGGTCCAGATTAGCAGCTATGCCAGAATAAAGGCTATGTCCACTGCTGATGTGGCGCTTCCGACGCCGGAACAGGTAGCTAAATACGAGCCTGTGATTGGCCTCGAAGTGCATTGCCAACTTGCCACCAATACGAAGATTTTTTGCGGCTGCCCGACCAGTTTCGGGGAAGACCCGAATTCCAATACCTGCCCTGTCTGCCTGGCACTGCCCGGGGCGCTGCCTGTACTGAGCAGACAGGCCGTTGAACTCGCCGTGCAGGGCTCGCTCGCGCTGCATTGCGAAATCAGCCCGAGATCCATTTTTGCCCGCAAGAACTACTTCTACCCGGACTTGCCCAAGGGCTATCAGATCTCCCAATACGACCAGCCTCTGGCCGAACATGGCTACGTCGACGTGGAGATCGAAGGCGTTGGCAAGCGCATCGGCGTAACCCGCGTCCACATGGAAGACGACGCCGGCAAGAGCTCGCACGACGGCTTCAAAGATTCTGAAAAGTACAGCTACGTCGATCTGAACCGCGCCGGCACACCGCTGATCGAAATCGTCAGCGAGCCCGACATGCGGAATTCAGACGAGGCTTACGCCTATCTGACCGAAATCAAGCAGGCAATGCAGTTCATCGGCGTATCGACTTGCGACATGGAAAAAGGCCAACTGCGGTGTGACGCCAACGTGAGCGTGCGCCTGAAGGGCGCCGAAAAGCTTGGCACCAAGGTGGAAATCAAGAATCTGAACAGCTTCCGCCACGTGAAGTTGGGGATTGAATACGAGATCCTGCGCCAGATTGGCCTGATCGAAGCCGGCCAGCGCGTACGCCAGCAAACCCGTTTGTTTAACCCGGATTCCGGCGAAACAACGCTGATGCGTGACAAGGAAGAAGCGGCCGATTACCGTTACTTCCCCGAGCCCGACCTACTACCGTTGGTGGTGACTGAAGAATGGAAAAACGAGCTGGCCGCAAAGATGCCAGAACTTCCGGCAGACCGGCGGGCCCGCTTCATCAGCGCCTATGGCTTGAAGGAATATGACGCGAACGTTCTAACCCAGACGCGCGCAATGGCCGACTACTACGAGCGAGCAGCAAAGTCGTCTCCAGACCCCAAGATGGCCGCCAATTGGGTAATGGGCGACCTGATGGGTCTGCTCAACAGCCTTGGCAAAGACATCGCCGAATCGACGATTCCGCCCGAGAGTCTGGGCGAACTCCTGGGCCTGATCCAGAGTGGCGAGCTTTCCGGCAAACTGGCCAAAGAAATCTTCCCCAAGATGTTCTCAGAAGGCCTCTCGCCCAAGTTCATCATGGAGCGCGATGGCCTGAAGCAAATTTCTGACACCGGTGCCCTCGACAAGATCATCGATGAAGTGTTGGCAGCAAATCCGAAACAGGTCGAGCAGTACAAGGGCGGCAAGACTACCGTCATTGGCTTCCTCGTCGGTGCGGTGATGAAGGCCAGCAAGGGTCAGGCTAATCCTGGCTCGGTCAATGAGATGTTGAAGGCAAAGCTGGACTCGTGATTCGTTTCATAATTCTGTTTGTTGTGACCCTGGCTGCTTACGCGCAGAAGGATGTTCTGCCGATGCGCTTTGCGAATCTGCCGGCTTGTGCGGGGCCAAGTGCCACGCCCAGGCCCAAAGCCGAAGCCGATGGCAGTACCCTGCTGATGCGTGTGCAGGATCCAAGCGGGGCAGCTATCGAGATCTGGTGCGCAAAAGAAGCCGCTGGTTTCAACTACCAGTACCGCGTTGCCGGGCCGGCGGGAGGCTCCGTGTTGCTGGATCGCTGCCAGCTGGCCGACGGCATCAATTCGGCCGGGGTGGAGCATCAGGGGCCAGTTGCTGAGGCAGCTTTGCCCAATGGCGGGCAATGGCTGCGTACGGCAGGCAAGCTGACGCGTTTCCTGCATCACAATTGGGATTCGCGTGCCGGCCATCACAGCGTCTATGACTTCAGCCGGCAGCAGATCACAACCTACGCAACCGTTGCCGTGAAAGATCCGGCAGGGCGCTGGGTCCGCGCTTTTGTCGATGTCAATTCGTTGCCATTGCGCCAGGTTTCAGACTCTGCCTCGATGGGCAAGAATCTTCCAGAACGCATTTTCGATCCGAACCGGGTGACTTGCCTGACGGCTCTGGCCGACGAAGGAATGCGCATCCACGATGAAGAAGTGAACGCGTTTGTTGGCCCGCAGCAGCCAGGCAAACTGACGGTAGCCTGGCCGGAATCCAGCCCGATCGACAAGCTGGACTTTGATGCGGCGCGGCGAGAGTTGCGCTTGAAATTGCTGCCCGGCACCCGCAAGGCGATTGTCTCAATCGCTATTCCACGAACGATGCTCGGCATGGGCAAAGAGCTCTCTCACGTGCGGCTCGACGGTCGCTTTGTCGATAGCGACGAGACCACAACCGCCACGCACAAGTCGATCCGATTCCTGGTGGATGAACCCGTGAGAGAAGTATTGCTGACCGAGAGTCAGGGCTTTCCTTTCTTTGCCGTAAGCGGCATCGCTCTGGTAGGCGCAATCATTATCGGTGGCGTAATCGGCATGCTCTTCCGCCGCAAACTCCCGCCCGTGCCCGACGAAGACTAAACTAACGGGTGATGATCCCAAAGTTTCTATTGGCCCTGCTGGTTCTGCTCCTGACAAGTTGTTCGTCGCTCTATTACAACGCGATGGAGAAGATTGGCAAGGAAAAGCGCGACATTCTCGTGCAGCGTATCGTCGATGGCAAGAAGGACCAGGAGGCCGCCAAGAAGCAACTCAAAACAACGCTCGAAGCGTTTCAGGAGTTAACAGGCTTTGAAGGTGGCAACCTCGAGAAGGTCTACAAGAAGCTGAACGGCGAATTCGTCGATTCCGAGAAGCGCGCGAAAGATCTTTCTGATCGCATCGCCAGCATCGACCAGGTAGCCAAAGATCTCTTCACTGAATGGGACACAGAGATCTCTGGGATGAAGGACAAAAGCCTTCGCACTCGCAGTCAACAGATGTTGCGCGAGACCCGCGCCCGCCACCAGCAGTACATCAGGCGCATGCAACAAACCGACAAGAAGATGCAGCCCGTATTGCAGGGCTTTCGGGATCAGGTGCTCTTTCTCAAGCACAATCTGAATGCCAAGGCGATTGGTTCGCTAAAGACAACTGCCGCGAAAATGGACGGTGAAGTGGGTGTGTTGATTCAGGATATTGAGGGGTCCATGCGCGAAGCCGATAGCTTCATCGACTCGCTCAAGACAACGGAATCCTAAATGCTGCGCCGAAGCTTCCTTGCTGGAACTGCCTCTGCATTGCTGGCACAGCCACGCCGCAAGCCAAACGTAATTGTGATCCTTGCCGATGACCTCGGCTACGGCGAACTCGGTTTTCAGGGACACTCTGACTTTGCCACTCCGCATCTGGATTCCATCGCAAAGAGTGGCGTGAGATTCACCAATGGCTACGTCTCGGCCCCCTTCTGTTGCCCTTCGCGTGCGGGCTTGATGACTGGCCGCTACCAAACCCGTTTTGGCCACGAAATGAACGTCGTGGGCAAGAAGAATCTCGATCCGAAGATCGGCCTGCCGCTAACAGAACGAACGATGGCCAATCATTTTCAGGATGCTGGCTACCGGACAGGCCTGGTAGGCAAATGGCATCTCGGCACCAGCGAAAAATTTCACCCTATGAGCCGCGGCTTCGATGAATTCTACGGCTTCTTGCACGAGGGGCACTTCTACTATACACCGCCCTATCGCGGTGCCGTCACCAGGCTACGCGACAACGAGCCTCCCTACGATGACGACAATCCGCTAATGCGTGGCCGCGACGTGGTGGAAGAGAAGGCCTATCTGACGGATGCGCTGGGCCGGGAGGCTAGTTCATTTATTGATCGCAATCGCGATAAACCTTTCTTTTTGCATCTGGCATTCAATGCAATCCACAGCCCGATGCAGGCACCGGTTTCTTTGATGGGCGAGTTTGAGGGCTTGCGCGGTGAGCAGCGTCGGCTTTTTGCAGCGATGACCCGATCGATGGATAACGCGACTGGCCGCGTACTCGATACCCTGCGAGCGCAAGGGCTGGAACAGGATACGCTGATCTGTTTCCTCAGCGATAACGGTGGCCCGACGGCCGAGCTGACATCTTCAAACCCAGGAATCTCGATGGAGTAAACCTGATGCCGCATCTCGATGACCGCACTAAGCCGGTCGAGCGCGGCAGCATGTTCTGGCGTTATGGCCAGAATCTGGCGATGCGACGGGGCCAGTGGAAGGTAGTAAAACAGCGAACGAATGATTTCCAGCTTTTTGATTTGGCAAGCGACCCCGCCGAAGCGAATGACCTATCGACTGCTAAAGCCGACACGAAGAAGCAATTGGTTGGAGAGCTCGAGACGACCAATCGTGAGATGGCTGCCCCTCTCTGGGTATAGCTGCTCAGCGAAGACTCAATCTTTGAGCGCTGCGAATGAACTTCATAGCTCCGATGCCTTTGCCGACAGGGCCAGCGCCATTGCTTCCACTACATCGTTCCAACTGCTGAGCTCTTGCTTGAGTCGCTTTCTGCCCGCAGGGGTCAACGTATAAAACTTGGCCCGCCGGTTGTTGTCAGAAACGCCCCACTCCGAGCTGATCAGCTCCTGGGTCTCCAATCGGCACAGAGCCGGATAAAGTGCCCCTTGTTCAATCAACAGCCCGCCGCCAGAGGTTTGTTCAATTCGCAAGAGAATTCCGTATCCATGCTGGGGGCCCAGCGAAACAGCCTTGAGGATCAGCAGGTCGAGCGTGCCGGGAAGAATGGAGGTGGGCATAATTGTCCTAAATTAGTTAGGATAATAGCGCTACACCCCTAAGTTGTCAAGGAGAACAGATCAGGTTACGGGCCCGGGATTAAAAGGCGCCAGAGCGTTGTGGAGACCCCAGTGATCTGCCCAGGTTTTCTTGCGCCCACTGGCGATTTCAAGGATCAGGTGAAAGAGATCCCAACCGACTTTTTCAATAGTGGCCTCGCCTGTAGCAATCCGTCCGGCATCGAGATCGATCAGATCGGGCCAGCGCTCAGCAAGTGTAGTGCGCGATGAGACCTTGATGACCGGGGCAAGAGCAAGCCCATAAGGCGTCCCTTCGCCGGTCGTGAAGATATGCATGTTCATCGAAGCCAGTTGCTGCGTACCGCAGATGAAATCGCTTGCCGGTGTGGCGGCAAAAACGAGGCCCTTGGCCGTTACCTTCTGCCCTTGCGTAGCAACAGAGTGAATTGCACCAGTGCCTGACTTTGCAATGCTACCCAGGCTTTTTTCAACAATGTTTACGAGGCCGCCACGCTTGTTGCCAGGTGTCGTATTGGCGCTGCGATCCGCATAGCCTCGTGCCAGATATTCGTCATACCAGCGCATCTCGCGAATCAAATCACGCGCCACATCGGGGGTGGCGCATCTCGGCGTAAGCAAATGAATCGCATCGCGAACTTCTGTCACTTCGCTGAACATGACGGTGGCGCCTGCCCGTACCAGCAAGTCTGCGGCGTAGCCGACGGCCGGGTTGCAGGTAACTCCCGAAAAGGCGTCGCTCCCGCCGCACTGCAGGCCGACTACCAGTTGAGAAGCCGGCAGGCTCTGGCGCTGACGGCGATTGAGCACCTCAAGCCGCCGCTCTGCCGCCCGCATGATGGCCGCGATCGTTTCGGCGAAGCCAAGTTCATCCTGAAGGCGGATCAGATCTGGTGCATAGTCAAAAACCGGAAAGGCCGGATCGCTCGGCAAGAGCCGGCCGGGTTGCATCTTTTCACAGCCAAGACTCACCACCAGCGGGGAATTCGCAATGTTGGCATGGCGGCTGATGTGGCCAAGTGTCGCGATCGGCACAGCGGCCCCAGGCGCATCAATGGCAACTCCGCAGCCGTAGGTATGCGTTATGGCAACAGCATCATCGACATTGCCGAAGCGCGGCAACAGCTCAGCCTTGATACGCCGAACGGCGTAATCCACTGTAGGGGCAACACACTGCACGGTAGTAGTGATGCCCAGGATGTTCTTGGTGCCAGCGCTACCGTCGGGATTGAGATAACCATCGAATTGATAGCCATCGAGTGCAGGCAGTGCGGCAGGCACCTCCGTCGCCAGCGCAAGCTCGTCGAGATTCGGTGCTGGCGGCATCAAAACCAGATCTTCGCGCACCCAGGATCCAGCTGCCAGACTCCGCCGGGCATGGCCGATTACCTGTCCGTAGCGCAAGATCGGTTCGCCTTCAGCCAGATCCTGAAGTGTCACCTTATGGGCTTGCGGCGTGTCTTCCTTGAGCGTGAGGCCGTCAGCAAAACGCGCGCCAGCCTGCAGGCCGCCCGGGTTGACAATGATTGCGACGTTGTCGCGTGCGTGAACTTTTACGAAAAGAGGGTCCAATTCGATAGTCTAGTCGTATGAGTGTTACCCGGCGTTCCTTACTTTCCTCTTCGGCCATGGTTTTTTCGCTGAAGGGGGCGGCGCAAGCGCCCGCATCCAAAGACAAGGTGAATCTCGGCTTCATCGGCAGCGGCATCCGCGGCAAGCAACTGATCGATGAATTCATGGCCGTCCCGGCTGCCCGTGGTGTGGCGGTAGCCGACCTCTACGATGGTTGCCTCGAACGCGCAAAAGAACAACTAGGCGACAAGATTACAACCACCAAAGACTACCGCCGTCTGCTCGAAAACAAGGATGTCGACGCTGTTGTAATCGCAACGCCCGATCACCTGCACGAGCGCATCACCCTCGACGCCCTCTCCGCCGGCAAGCACGTCTACGTCGAAAAGCCCATGACCTGGTCTATCGGCGAAGGCCCGCGCATGATCGCCGCAGCCAAGGCCAGCGGCAAAGTGCTGCAGGTAGGCAGCCAGGCCAAAACTTCAGCCCTCACGGCAAAAGCGAAAGAACTGATTGCCTCGGGGGTCCTCGGAAAAGTCAACATGATCCGCATGGGCAACCATCGCAACAACGCCGAAGGCGCCTGGGTCTACCCAATCCCGCCTGACGCATCCGAGAAAACAATCGACTGGCCGCGATTCCTCGGAAAGGCGAAAAAGCGCCCCTTCGACGCTGCGCAGTTCTTCCGCTGGCGTTGCTGGTGGGATTATTCCGCTGGAGTAGCGGGCGATCTCTTTGTACACCAGTTCACCCAGATGCACGAAATCATGGGTACCAAGGCGCCCAAGTCTGCAGTCTCCCAAGGCGGAATCTTTCGCTGGAAAGACGGGCGCACTGTGCCCGACATCATGAACAGCCTTCTTGAGTATCCCGAAGGCTTTCTGGTCGACGTCTACGTCACCCAGGTGAATTCCTTCGCCCCACGCGGCATCCTGATCATGGGCGATCAAGGCACAATGCAGGTAGAGGGCCGCAAGCTCACCGTCATCCCAGAACCCAAGTTTGCCGAAGCCCAGCTCTACGGCAGCCTGAACTTCCCCAAGCGCCTTCGTGACGAGTATTTGGCCAAGTACGCAACCGAACCCAAAACCACCCGCCCAGAACCCAAAGAAATCCTTGTCGAAGCGGGGCAGTCGCACAACTGGTTTTTCACTGATTCCATCCTCAACAACAAGCCCAGTCGCGAGAACGCTGAAGAAGGCCACTATGCGGCCGCAGCGGCACACATGTGCAACATGGCATACCGCAAGGGCACTCGCGTCACCTTCGACAAGGCGCGCTAGTTGCGAGCAGTTATTTTCAAGTTCCGAAAGTGAGCCTCGGTGCCTGGGCCGAGCC
>JAPKYY010000781.1 GCA_026394095.1 Acidobacteriota bacterium
CCAATTTGCGCGACATTACCAAACGCAAGCGTGTTGAAGAGGAACTCCAGCTCCACCGTCTAGCCGGCGTCGAAGTCCTCGCCGAACTCGAAGATTCCAAAGTCTCTGCACAAATCCCGGCCTCTCTCCCTCTAGCCAAAATACGCATCCGTCAGCTCAAACTCGAAGACCCCGGCTACCTCGGCCTCAACATCGCCTACGCCGAACGCAATCCAATCAACAAAACAAACCCAATCGAGGATTCCCCTCAATGAGCGTAAAATTCATATCCGACCTCGAAGATCCCCGCATCTTCAACCGGCTCCTAAAAACCCTGCAAGAAGACTATCCACCCAAAACCATCCAGCACGAGGCCGATATCGAGAATCTTGCCTATCTCAACTGGCAAACCCGGCGAATTTCCGCCCTCCTCGAGGCCGATCTCAACCAGCGCATCCGCTCCAAAATGCTGCGTCTGGTTGCCGATCCCACCCTCCGTCTCCTCAGGGCCAACCGTCGTGCTCTCGCCCACCGCGAGCACCAACTGATGATCAAACAAAACGAAGCCAATCTCCGTTCCACGAATACCCTTGCAACGAGAGTCGACAAATGGTCTTCCTCGCGCTGAAACTACCTGCGCAAAATGTTGATAAATCGGGTATTCTTGTCGATAAGCGTAGTATCAGGGTTTATAGTTGTACCCAGTTGCAGAAGGGCCGAAATGAAAGAGCTCAAGGGGCAGTTTATCGGCGCGCTATTTGTCGTTTTGACAGTAGCTTCACTCATCGCCGCAGCCATAAACTTCCGCCAACAGTTCGCGTATATCCTCCCCACTGATGGCATCATGTGGGTCGATCGAACTGCGCCTGACGGTCACAACTACGTTGTCGCTCTCGACGTCAAAAAAGGTTCCTCTGGCGAAAGTGCCGGCATCCATCGCTGGGAAGTCCTCGACCGCATCGGCAATATCAAAGTCCAAAAGTCGAGCGATATCCCCCTCCTGCTCTTTGGCAAGGCTTGGCTCCGTGTGGATTACCACCTCTTTGAGCAAAACATTGAAGTCAAGAAGACCGTCCGCGTAGAAGAGAACGGCCCCGAGCGCACGCTCTATTACCTCACTGCCGTAGGCCTCTCCTATCTCGGTATCGGCCTTTTTGTGTACTTCCGTCGCGAAAGCGCGCCCAAAGCGCGCCACTTCTTCCTGCTCTGCCTTTGCTCCTTCATTTTTTCCTGCTTCCATTACACCGGTAAGCTCAACACCTTCGACAAGGTAATTTACTGGGGCAACGTCGTCGCGGGATTCCTCGCCCCGGCGCTCTTCCTGCATTTCTGTCTTACCTTCCCGGAAACCCCGCGTCGCCTCAAAGGCTTCCTCCGCCAGGCCATCCTCTACGTGCCTGCTCTCGCACTCATTGCCACCTACATCCTGGTTGCGATGGGCATCATGCGCTTTGAGATTTCCCTCCCTGAAGTCCGCTGGTATCTCGACCGTATCTGGCTCCCCTTCCTGAGTCTCAGCTACCTTCTCGGCTCTGCCGTCCTTGCCTACAAGCACAGGCGTGTCGACGATTCGATTCTCCGTCAGCAAATGAAGTGGCTCCGCAACGGTGCCGTCCTCGGCATTCTCCCCTTCACACTGCTCTACGTTGTTCCCTTTACCCTCGGCGTCACTCCCAACGCCATCATGAAATTTGCGGTACTGAGTCTGCCGCTCATTCCCATTACCTGGGCCTACGCGATCCTCCGCTACCGCTTGATGGACGTCGACGTCATTTTCCAGCAGGGCTATGTTTACACGATGGCCTCCCTCGCCGTGCTTGGTGTTTTCTACGGCCTCCTCTTCAGCTTTGGCCGGGTTGAAGAACTTCCACCGGCCGCAGTCGTTGTCCTGATCCTCATCGCCACATTCATCTTCCAGCCCATCCGAAACTGGCTCCAGGAGCACCTGGATCGCTACGTCTTCTATCGCGAGTCCTACGACTATCGCCGCACCCTTCTCGACTTCGCCCGCGAACTCTCCAGCGAGAACGACCTCGAAGAATCCCTCCACGGCGTCGCTTCCCGCCTCCTCCACACCCTCAACGTCCAGCACGTGGCCTTCTTCCTGAGCGACGAAGATCGCACCGCACACTTTGACCTCGCTCTCGTCCACGGCGCCCGCAATCACGCTGTACCTTCTTACCTGGACTTGAGCTTCCTCACCGAAGCCATCGGCAAGCCCTATCTCTTCTTTGAGCGCACCAAGCTCAACCCCGACTACGTCTTCGGCTCCTTCTCTGCCTCCGCTCGTCAAACCATCAACGAGCTCGATCTCACCTACTACGTCCCTTGCACTGTGCGCGGCCAAACCATCGCCTTCCTCGGAGTCAGCCGTACCACCAAGGGTGACTTCTTGACCTCAGACGATCTCGAACTCCTCATCACTCTCAGCAACAGTGTTGGCATCACCGTCGACAACGCCCGCCTCTACCGCAGCCTGCAGCGCAAGGTCGAAGAAAACGAGCGGCTCAAAGAGTTCAGCGAAAACATTGTCGAATCGATCAACGTCGGCATCCTCGCCGTTGATCTTGACGGTCGCGTCGAAAGCTGGAACTCCCAGCTCGAGCGCCTCATCGGCGTCACCCGCCAGGTCGCCGTCGGCAAACACCTCCAGCAGGTCCTCCCCGCCGAATTAGTTCTCACCCTCGCCGAGCGTCAGCAGGAACCAGGCATCCAGCACGTCTACAAAGCAAAGTTCGGCCTCCGCACATTGGTCAACATCGCGATCGCCCCGCTCTTCTCAAAAGACCAAACCCAGATCGGCCGCCTCATCATCTTCGACGACGTTACAGACCGGGCCGACCTTGAAAGCCGTCTCGTTCAGGCCGACAAATTGAGCTCCATCGGCCTCCTCGCCGCTGGTGTCGCTCACGAAGTAAACACTCCTCTGGCAGTGATCTCAACCTACGCCCAGATGCTCGCCAAGCGGGTTGGTGATGACGAACAAAAATCCGCCATGCTCGACAAAATCGCCAAGCAAACCTTCCGTGCCTCCGAGATCGTCAACTCACTTCTGAACTTCTCTCGCACCTCTACGCTTGACTGGTCCGAGATCGGCCTCAACCGCGTCATTCGTGACACCGCCAGCCTCATCGAACACCAGCTCCAGACGGCTCGCGTCACCGTTGCCCTCAATCTCGATGAATCCCTTGGCCCCATCAAGGGCAACCAGGGCAAGCTCCAGCAGATCTTCCTCAATCTCTTCCTCAACGCTCGTGACGCCATGGAGTCTCTCCCCAACC
>JAPKYY010000741.1 GCA_026394095.1 Acidobacteriota bacterium
CAGGGTGCTGAGAAGCTGGCCTCACAGATACCCGGCACGATCGATATTCTCGTCAACAATGCCGGTGTGGCCGAGTATGTCTCATTTGAGGAGACGACGCCCGAGCAGTTTGACAAGCTGTTTAACGTCAACGTGAAGAGCCTTTATTTTGTCACTCAGAAGCTGGCGAAGAAGATCAACAAGGGCGGGCGGATCGTCAATATTTCGAGCGTGGTAGCACGTGTCAACTTTGCGGGCGTACCGGCATATTCAGCGACCAAGGGCGCTGTGAATACGTTGACGGTGCATTTGGCAGCGCTGTTTGGGGAGCGCGAGATCACGGTGAACTCGATCTCGCCGGGCGCCATTGAGACGGACATGAGTGCATGGCTTCGCAATGAGCAGGGAGAGGCCACGGCACGACAGATTCAGGCGATCCCGCGGGTTGGCAGGGCCGAAGACATTGCCGACGCAGTGGCCTCGATTGCTGGACCGGATGGACGCTGGATTACGGGCCAGGTAATCGAAGTGTCGGGTGGGACTAAGCTCTAAGGCTTGGTTGGGACTTCACCCTTTTTGCGCAGTGTGGGCGGCTTGCGGCCTTTGAGCTTCGGGTCGCCCTCGACTTTTTTCTCGCTGGCTGCTTTCTCTTCTTTTTCGGCGGCAGTCATGAGTTTTTCGCGCTCGACCTTTTCCTGCTTGCTTTGTTCAACGACACGCTTGCTGCGGTCGGCCAGATCTTCTTCACTTGAGGTGATCGAATCGCGGGTGGTCTCAATCGCAGTGGTGAGAGCGAATTCGTAGCGGGAGAGGTCTTTGGCTTCGAGCTCGGCAAAAGATTCGAGCTTTTTGAGCATGGTGCGCTCTGCACCCATGGCCGCTTGCAGCCCTTCGAGGACGAGGAGGCCGCGGCGGAGGGCGTCGTCGACGACGATATCCATGGCTTCGATGATCTTGGCGTATTGGTCGAGCAGGTCGTGAATGAGGACGCTGCGTCCGGCTTTTTCTTTAGAGAAGAGTTGACCTAGCTGGTCGACACGCTGACGGGCGAAAAGGGTGTAGAGCTTGAGGCGTTCGTTCGGTTCCTGAGCGATGCGGACGCGTTCGATTTCGTCTTCGGTGAGGAAGTCTTTTTGGGCATGGAGGAGAGTAGCGAAGGGCAGGAGGGTGAAGATTCGGCGGGTCATGGTTTCTTACTCATTACTCCTTCGAGGACTTTTTCGTGGACGGCGTTGATGCGGCTGAATGCGGCTTCGAGGCCCGGACGATCGTCGATGCTGGCTTCTTTGCGGATGGCTTCGGCGCGGCGGAGAAACTCACGGGTCTTGAGTTCGATTTTCTTGTAGTTGTTACCGTTTTTGTGAGGGGGCTTGCCCATCGATTCGAGAGTGGTGAGGGCGAATTCGCACAAGTCTGCGGCAGCTTCGAGAGACTTCTTGGGATCATTGTCCTTGGAGGCTTCGAGAATTTTGCCGGCTTCGGCAAGGGCGAGTTGATAGCGCTTCTCGATGACCGGTTCGTTCTTAACTGCGTCTGGAATTTGAGCCAGTAAAAGCCAGATCCACACTGCGATCATTTGTTGATTTCCCGCTCCAGTATCTTCAATCTTGTACGCGCCTTGAATTCCTCGTCGGGGAACTTGCCACCGGCTGAATTGAGGAAATCCTGATAGGCTGCGGCAGCCAGTTTTGCCTGCTGCTTATTCTGTTTGATTTTGTCGAGAGTGATTTCGCGCAAATATTTATGGCCGGGCTTTTCGGCGTTGAGACGCTTGACCTGATCGAGAGCCGGGAGGGCGACGTCGTAACGCTCGAGCATGACGGTGACCATGGCAAGATCGGCCCAGGCCTCGGCAGATTGCGGGTTGAGCTTCACGGCGAGGGCGAACTGGTTGGCGGCGAGGTCGAACTTGCGGAGGTCACGGAGGAGGCGGCCGTAGAGGACACGGAG
>JAPKYY010000622.1 GCA_026394095.1 Acidobacteriota bacterium
GGCAATGCCGATGTTGGTGTTGTAGACGCCGTAGTTCTGGTAGTTCAAGACATTGAAGACTTCAAAGGTACCAGTGGCGGTGAACTTCTCTTTGATCTTGACGGACTTGTTGAGGCGCCAGTCGAGACGGTTGATGTGCGAGCCCTGCAGAGAGTTGCGCTTGACGGTGGTGTAGCCGGCAGCGACTGAAGGCGTGAGGAATTGCTTGTCGATGAAGGTGGTGGCCGTCGACAGGAAGGTGCGGTTGTTAGCACCGGCGTAGGCGAAGGGATTGGTGGGGCTCAGGCTGCGGAATGGGTTGCCGGATCCGAAGTGATAGAAGAGGCTTGAGCTCAGGCCGAAGGGCAACGTGACACTGCCGTCGAAGTTCAACGTGTGGCGCTGATCGTCAAGCGAGCGTGCCCATTCGTCAGAAAGGTTGAACTGATTGTTGGCATAAGAGAAAGCGCCGTCGGTGGAATCCTTCAGCTTCGACAAGGTGTAGGAGGTGCCGACCTGGAAGCGATTGCCAAAGCGGCGGGTGACTTCAAACTGGCCGCCATAGTAGATCGCGCCTGAAGCGTCGGGAGTGGTGAAGTTGAGGATCTGGCCGAAGCGGGCATCGGGGCGGCCAGCAGTGGCAGGGTTGGCCTGGAAGCCGGTGGCTGGATTGAAGAAGATGTTGCGGTCCTGACGGATCCACTCGTTGTAGACGCGCCAGAAGACGAAGTCGGCAGAGAGGGTCCAGTTGCCTTTGAATTGATGTTCGCCGCCGAAGGACGACTGGAAGGAGAAGGGAGTCTTCGCGTTCTTGTCGAGAACCTGAAGGTTCTGGATCGGTGTGGGGGCTTTGCCAGAGACGAAGTCTTCGCCCTTGATGCCGCCGAAGGGGTTGAGCAAATCGATATTGGTGGTAGCGGTTTTGTTGACGCTGGCCTGGATCGATTTTTCACCGTTGAAGATGGATTGATTGATGACCTGATTGGCCTGGATGTCGGCGAAGTAGAGGCCGGTGCCGCCACGGAGAACCGTCTTGCGATCGCCAAAGATGTCGTAGGCGAAGCCGAGGCGGGGAGCGATGTTGCGATTCTGGCCACCGCGCGGGGCGACAACGTTGGACTTGAGGGTAGGGGTGTTCCAGATGCCGATGTCGTTGTCGTAACGCACGCCGAGGTTGACGGTGAGTTTCTTTGAGATCTTCCAATCGTCCTGCACCCAGAAGCCGAGCACGTTGCGGGGCACGTTGATATCGAAGTTACCGAAGCCCTGGACGTAGCTGTTGGTGAGTGCGGAGAAGGCGGCGATGTTCCAGGTCTTGGGGTCGTTCCAGGTAGGGACGAGCGAGACGAGGTTGGCGGGGGCGGCCGAGAGCGGGCTCGCCGTGCCGCGGAGGTTCTGCTGGAAGAGGCCGGTGTGGTTGTTCGAGAGATATTCGCCACCGAACTTGACCGAGTGGGCACCCTTCATCCAGTAAAGATCGTTGCGGATCTGGTGGGTCTTCTGATCGAAGATTTGAGGGAAGTTGTAAGGCCCGCCGATGGTGGCGGCACCGGGGATGCGGATCTCGAGGGATTCAACATAAGGCGTATTCTGCCACATGAACTTGTTGAAGCCGTATTTGATTTCTGAGACCAGCGTGGGGGACATCGTCCAGTTGTAGCTGAGAAAGAGGCTCCAGTTGTCGCGGGTTTGTTTGGCGGCCTGTGAGGGGTGAGAGGTACCGGTTACGTTGCCGAAGGGATTGCGCCATTCGGACTTGTTGAAGCGGAAGGACAGCCGTTTGGTGGAGCTTTGCTGGTAGTCAACGCGGGTGAGGTAGGTGTTGGTCTGGAAGTCGTTCTGGAATTCAAAGCGCTGACCGGTGAAGCCAGTGGGCGTGAGGACGACGGTAGAGGGTTGACGCTCACCTTCGTAGGCACCGAAGTAGAAGAGCTTGTCCTTGATGATTGCGCCGCCAACGGTGCCACCGAATTGCTGATTCTTAAAGGGGAGGACACGCTGGCCGATCGGGTCTGCGGCGTTGAACTTGTCGGAGCGGAAGAAGCCGTAAGCAGAGCCATGGATCGAGTTGGTGCCGGACTTGGTTTGGGCATTGATCTGGATCTGGGCGGAGCGGCCGAGGGTAGCATCAAAACGATTCGTGATGACCTGAAACTGAGCCATCGCCTCGCGCGAAAACTGCGGCTGGCCGAAGCCTGTGCCGGCAGCGTTCTGGGTGACCTGCTGGCCATCGACGTTGATCTGGAAGCGGCCCTGGCTGCCGTTGCCCAAGGGGACGGTTGAGACTGCGTTGACAGTGACGCCGGGGACGAGGAGCGAGAGCTCCATCCAGTTGCGGCCATTGAGCGGAGTATTCTTCATGCGGCCCGGGTCGACGTTGCCACCGACTTGCGAGGAGTTGACATCGATTTCTACAACGTCTTCTTTGACCTCAATGGTGCTTGCCGCTGCTGAAGGCTTGAGGGCAAAATCTGAGGTGGCAGACTGGCCCACGAGCAGGTTGAT
>JAPKYY010000316.1 GCA_026394095.1 Acidobacteriota bacterium
GAGGGCAGTGCCTTTGGACGAAAGGATCTCGACCAGCCGGTTGAGCATCACCATCAAACGCCTGGATCCTTGAATCGTGATCAGCGGCGGAATGAAGTCAGGATCGAGGACGAGGTTGCCTGCGCCATCGCGCATCACGCGGCCAATCGGTATTGAAGTGAGGTTGGGGGTTAATTCGGAATCGAGGAGGAGGCGGAAGTTTTTGTGACCGAG
This sequence comes from Acidobacteriota bacterium, assembly GCA_026394095.1. Lineage (GTDB taxonomy): Bacteria > Acidobacteriota > Terriglobia > Bryobacterales > Bryobacteraceae > Bryobacter. The sequence continues at coordinate 214 of JAPKYY010000316.1, forward strand.
AGTGACGGCCCGCTCTTCGGTGCCACCGTTTTCATCGACCAATTTACGTTCGTCGGGTGCGAAGCGAGTGGTATCGTCGCTGCAGTTGGCACCGCCGGGGTTGTATGAGGGGAGCGTGAGATGAATGGTGGCGAAACGGGCAACCGGGCTCATCAAGTCAGCCACGGGCCTGCTTTCGGGCAACTGGTCTGATTCCGGCATTACGAAGGCGAGGCCGTCGGGCATGAAGCCCCGGGCATGTAAAAGTTCAATGCGACCGTTCTTCAATGCCTCTTCGCTCCACTCGATCCCGGCGAAGCCGAAGGCAGAGTAGTTGAGAGATTGCGAAGTAAAGTCGATCAGATCTTCGAAATAACGTTTTTGGGCCTGAAAATGATGAGGCGCCAAGTGCATTCCTTCGGACCAAACGACGCGAGAGAGTTGCTTCATCGCCAGTGAGATCTCAGGCTATCATAAAGGCACGAATTCATAGGTAGATACAACCATGTCCTTCGAGTCCACATACCAACTTGTCGCCCCAATTGCCGATTCGGCAGAAGCGCTTTCTTACAAAGCCGTGATGAAAATGACCGGTGAGGAAGTATGGATCCACATCATACGCGCCGATGCCCACGAGCTGTTTGAAATGGCGCAGAAGCAGCACGCTGCGTCCAGCTTTGGAGAAAGACCCATATTGGAAGTTGTCCGCGAAGGGGCCAAAGTGTATGTGGTGACACGGCCGCTGCCGCCAGGGGCGAGTCTGGGTGACTGGCTGAAAAGCCTGGGCCAGGCGAAAACTCCGGATCCGATGCAGAAGGCTGGCGCATTCAAGTTTGAGGGAATGCCAGTGCCGCCTCCACCGCCACCTATGTCTGTTGACGATGCAACGATGGCAATGCCTGCGTATCAGGCACCTGTGGCAGCTGCTCCGGTGTTTACCCCGCCGCCACCGCCGCCAGCACCGGTGGTTGTGCCTCCGCCGGTTGCGCCTCCGCCTTTGCCGGTTGCGCCTGTGCCCGTTGCGCCCCCACCTGTTGCGCCCCTCGCACAAGAGCCTGGAGAATTTACTCGTATGTTCAAGGCGCCGTCTGCGCCGCCACCTGCAGCGAGTGCACCAATCCCACCAGCACCGCAGGCTCAGGGGCCCGGGGAATTCACGCAGATGTTTATGGCGAGCCCGCCGAAGCCTGCAGCGAGCACCAGCCAGATGCCGAGCTACGTGCCGCCTGCTCCGGTTGCTGCGCCCTTTGATTCTCTTTTCCCACCTGCGCCTCAGGCTCCGCCGGCTGCAAACCCGGATGCCGATGAATTCAACCGGATGTTTCAATCGCCGTTGATGCAGCACACGCCGGCCCCTATCAACCCGAGTACGAATCCGATTGCACCTCCTCCTTCACAGCAGGCGGGAGAGTTTACGCGGATGTTCAAGTCGGTTGAGCCGTCCAGCGTGCTGCCGACCAACGCACCCCCGCCGCCACCGCCGCCGCCGGCTAGTGCACCCGGCGACTTTACGCGACTGCTACAGACACCCAGTTTTGGAGGAAGCACGGCAGCGCCACAAACCCCGCAGCCTTTTGGCGCTTCGCAGCCAGGTGCAACTCCGCCGCCCCCACCTCCGGCTTCGTCCTCGGGTGGCGCTGCAAATCCATTCGCCAACCTTGTGGATGGGCCGTCCTTCAGTAAGCCTTCGCTGAGCGGGCCCACCTTCCAGGCGCCTTCGGTCGGGATGAGTGGCATGAGTGGACCTTCGATCTCGGCATCCGGGCAAATCTCGGGACCGAGTATGGGAACACCCACGTTTAATGAAGGTCAAATGCACGCGCCGTCTGTTTCTGGTCAGGGCTTCAGTGGGCCTTCCATTCGTCCACAGTCGCTGGGTGGCGATCAATTCTCGCTGGACAATCTCCCTGGATTCGGGTCTGGCAGTGCGCCTTCGGCATCGCCAGAAGTGGCGCCGCCATCGGCAGGCCCGCTGTCTTCGGGCGGAGGAGCGATGAACCCCAACGCTCTTTCGAGTCCTGATGGAGCAACAGCATTCTTTAAAGCTCCTCCACCACCTCCTCAGCAACACAGCGCGCCTCCGCCAGCAGCAGGCGGCGCTGGGGACTTTACCAGAATGATGCAGGCGCCACCGGTAGCATCGGCACCGGCAGTTGGTGTGCCCGTGCCGCAATCGAATGCACCGGCTGCGAACGCAGCACCCTTGTTCTCA
>JAPKYY010001021.1 GCA_026394095.1 Acidobacteriota bacterium
ACTTTACTCAATGTTTTTGAGGTATTTTCCCCTATTCTCAGCCACAGAATGCCTCCAGACTTCCCGGAAAAATCCGGCACTATGACGCAAGTCGCATAGCATCCATAACTTAGCGCAAAACTCCAAAAGCCCAAATGTTGACCAAATCACGGTGGGGACGGGTGTAGAGTCTGTCCCCTTCCCCAATCTTTCGCTAAAACATCTAAAGTGTCAAACGTTTTATTCCCGACAGACTCATAGGCTGTCCCGCACCGCCGCAACGTCTCGGCGCTCGACTGCACCCAAGCCTTTGTCTAATCAAAAGTCCTCAATCCCTCTTACCAAAAATGCAACACGAAAAATGCCTCTCGGCCCAAATCCATTCGCTTTGCCATCATTTCCAATCTTAAAGTTTTTGGCAATTATGAAATCTCCCTTGAATGTGATTTTCTTGACCTTATCAGGGTGCCGTCTCATGAATGAGCCATACCACTCTAAGAAATAGTTAACTTCTAATCTTTCGGTAGAACTCAAAGCACGATCAGAAACTGGATTGGCATAAGAATCTCCGGAGAACAGTGGATAAGCGGCACATTTTTGACCTTGTTTCGTGGGCGGATATTCTCTCGTCAAAATTGCCATGTGACGACCAAGCGAAAGATACCCAGTTACAAGTACGTCATTTATGTCTTTTGTCATCGAACCAACTTGACATAAGTCGAGCTCTGCGCCAAATACAAGCATTAACAAGCTTATTAGTGTGATCATATAATCCTGAAGCACCTTTCGGAAATGAGGGCATTATTTCTTGCTTGATTCTTTATCTCTTCTGGATCGGTTAAATTTCCATCATTGTGACTGAACTCTCCACCCATAAATCCAAGCTCGGCCAACACATGCCCTAATTCATGAAGCACGGTATGTGTCAGTTCTTGCATGTTATGCCATTGTTGTGAATGTGTTTGAACGTCTAACGCGATGGATGCGGTCCAGCTCCAAACAAAGCCGAATCGATCATTTTTGTCAACAGATGTTCGAGCCGAAACATCAAAGCCACGCCCAGGCTCCACCCAATGAAATGAATCTTTTGAGCGGAGCGATTGTAGAATCGATACCGCACCTTGTCCAAACATTTCAGGCCTTGTTGATCTGCCGTAAAGCTGTTCGCAGTCTGGATTAGCGTTCAGCAACTGTATGGCATAATTGACCGCAGCATTGATCTTGCTTTTGCCCTCTTGTGCCTCGTCATCGTCGAGCTGAACTCCAATCGTTGCTTCTACGATGCGCTTGTACTTCCCAAGATCAGTATCGCTCATCGGATTTCCATAGAAATCGTTTAACTTAACACGTTCGAATCTCGTCCCCAGCTGGCTAGTACAATGAACTTCCGATGAATGATCTGAGGTTGCACTCACCACATAACATTTCGCCAAACCTTCAGGATCATTGAAATTAGTAGGGTCACCGCTCACATATGCGTATCGATTCAGACTTCCTGGATCGTTTGGACTGCCCGACGCACTGAAAGGATCCGGCGTCCCAAACCGCCCCACCCCACTCGCATACCACCGCTGATCGGCATAATCCAGCCCACTCTTCTCATCCCGCGTATAAGTAGCAAAGCCCTCCCGGTCATCCCCGGCCGTCGACGTCTTCGACTCCCCATACGGATAGTAATTCGACCCATTCCCCTTACTCTGCAACCGGTCCGCCGTAAAGTCGCTCACCAGTCCATTATTGGAATTCGTAACACTAACCAGCCGCTTCCCAACCAACCGGCCTCCATAATAAACATTCTCTTCACTAGCCGTCACCGCAAAATACTGTAGGTTCGCCGAGAAGCTCAAACAATAAGCCCCCATCTTCTGCCCACCCGGTGAGTACAAAATCACCTGCTCGGTCGCACCCTCACCATACCCGCTCCAATACCCTAAACCGGTATTGTCGCGGCTCGCATAACAAGCCGTCCGCCCAGCACTCCGCCACACCCGCCGGTTATCCGGCGCATACCGGTACTGCTCCGCGCCATCCGGATGCGACACCCCAGATACCCTATTCGACAGATCATAATCGAGCGTCATCGACCCACTGCC
>JAPKYY010000709.1 GCA_026394095.1 Acidobacteriota bacterium
CCTGACGCTTCAGTGGTCGTATTTGAAGGCGTCCAAAATCAAGCTGAAGTTTTATATGCTGAAGACTTTTTAAATTGGGCAGCACAATCACCCCGCGTGTTATTTCGCGCCTATTTAAGCCGCGAAAAACTAGAACAAAAATCCAAAACCGCTCAAGTCCAGAGCGAACAGGTCCAGGCCCAACTCGGCTCAGATCGCGACATCAAACTCTTTAAAGAGGGCCTCACCGCCGACCTCACCGTTAAGCTGTCAAAGGCAAAAGCAGAAGAACTCACCCACCGCCTCGAAATCGAGCGTGAGCGTCTCGCCTCCAATGACGACATGATCCGCGCCCAGGTCGAAGCTAAGCGCGTCAATATTGAAAAGCTCCGCGCCGCATACATGCTGAAGAAGAAGCAAGTCGCCGACCTGCGCGTCCGCGCTGGCGTCGACGGTGTCCTCCAGGATCTCCCCGTTCAAGTCGGTCAGCGCGTCACCATGGGTACTGTACTGGCTAAGGTTAGCCAGCCCTGGCGCCTCAAAACCGAACTCAAGATCCCTGAAACACAGATGAACGAAATCAGAATCGGCATGCCGGCCGACATTGATACACGTAACGGAATCATTAAAGGTGAAGTAGCAAGAATAGATCCTGCTGCTGTGAACGGAACGGTAACGGTTGACGTACGTCTTATTGGAGAACTGCCGCAAGGCGCAAGGCCAGACCTGAGCGTCGACGGCACCATCGAGATCGAAAAGCTGACTGATGTGCTCTATGTCGAGCGCCCCGTCATCGGTCAGGCCAATGCAACGGTAGGTCTCTTCCGGGTCAATCCGGATGGTAAGGAAGCCGAACGTGTACAGGTGAAATTCGGACGTAGCTCCGTCAACACCATCGAAGTCATGAGCGGCCTGAAATTGGGCGACAAAGTGGTGCTCTCTGACATGAGTCAATGGGATGCCCACAACCGGGTCCGATTAAATTAGCGAGTCAGATTGAACTAAGAGGAGCGATACAAAAATGAGCGAAGCACAAGACCTTTTGACCATGGACGGCGTAACCAAGGTTTTCCTCACCGACGAGGTTGAAACCCACGCCCTCAGCGGCATCCACGTAAACATCAAAAAGGGTGAGTACGTCTCGATCTCCGGCCCCTCTGGCTGCGGCAAGTCGACCCTCCTCGCCATCCTTGGCCTCCTCGATTCGCCCTCCGGCGGCACCTACGTCCTCAATGGCCGCCCCGTTCAGAGCCTCAAGATGAGCGAGCGCGCCCGCATCCGCAACCGCGAAATTGGTTTCATTTTCCAGGCCTTCAACCTGATCGGCGACCTCACAGTCTACGAAAACGTCGAACTCCCGCTCACCTATCGGGGCATGTCTGGCGCCGAGCGCAAGAAGCGTGTCCACGAAGCCCTCGAGCGCGTCGGAATGGGCCACCGCGTCAAGCACTATCCTTCGCAACTCTCCGGTGGTCAACAGCAGCGCGTCGCTGTAGCCCGTGCCCTCGCTGGCGACCCGGCCATCCTCCTGGCCGACGAACCTACCGGTAACCTCGACTCGGCCAACGGCGAAGCCGTCATGGAACTCATGCGCGACCTCCACCGCGGCGGTGCCACCATCTGCATGGTTACCCACGACAACCGCTACGCCAAGTACGCCGACCGCACCATCAAACTCTTCGACGGCCGCATCGTAGAAGAATCGAGCGAAATGGCGACAGCCGCCGAGGCCGACAAATGAAACGGCAACTCGAACGCTACTTCGAGCTCTTCCCCATACTCGCGATCATTCTGATCATGATCGCCGCTGAGAGCCGGCAGTTAAACCTTCAGCCTGCCGGCATGGGGCTCAGTATTCCCACTATTGATGTCAAAGCTCCCCGGGTCATCTTCCGGTAGCTGACAATCCAGCCGGGAGGCTCTCTGCCATGAATGAACTTCTATTTGCCACCCGGCGTCTGCTCAAGCACCCTCAGCAACTCGCCGCCGGCTTACTGGCCTTCATGCTCGGTATCGGTCTCAACACTGCGATGTACTCCATCGCCGATGCTATCCTCTTCCGGCCTCTGGAGCTGCAATCCCTCAACCGTCTCGCCGTCTTTGACTCGTCCTCAAAAGGTGTGATCGCCGGCATCCGCGACATGTCCCCCGCCGACTTCCTCGAATTCCAGGCGAATCTGAAATCCTTCGAATCGCTCGGTTTCTCCGACTACTTGGACGCAACCATCACTCGCGATGCCGACCCGGAAGTCATCTCTGCCGCGCGT
>JAPKYY010000160.1 GCA_026394095.1 Acidobacteriota bacterium
AAGATAGCGGAAGCGCTATACCGGGGAGTGGCGCAGTATACAGATACGTTGAGCCATTTCAGCGTTGCACAGTTAGGAAACTAGGGTAGGAAACTAGGGTAGGAAACTAGGGTAGGAAACTAGGGTAGGAAACTAGGCTGGGAATCTAGGAAGCCGAAGCGGTGAGAAGCGGCTCTGTTTCACCTAGGATGGAACGGAAAACCACTCGGTTGCGCCCGGCCCGTTTGGCTTCATAGAGACTTTCGTCAGCGATCCTCAATAGTGTTTCAGCAGATATGCGATGGCCTGGCAGAGCTGTAGTACTGCCGAAGCTGGCCGTAAGCGCAAGGGATATATCTGAGTGGCTGGACTCATGGATGGGCATGGGTTCAATTGCCAGATTGCGGCGGATGCGATCGGATTGGCTGCGTGTGCAGGGCTCATCACAGCCAGGGAGAATGATGAGGAATTCTTCGCCGCCATAGCGGCCGAGGGAATCGTAAGAGCGAATCGTAGTTTTGATTCTACGGGCTGCTTCTCTGAGGACAGCATCGCCGGCAATGTGGCCGTAGGTGTCATTGACAGATTTGAAATAGTCTATGTCGAGCAAGGCCAAGCCAACGGGAAGGCCTTCGCGCTCAGCGCGGATCAACTCACGATCCAGCACTTCAAATATGGAACTGCGGTTGTAGACCTTGGTTAGAGAATCATGGGTGGCTTGCTCCCGGAGAGCAGCCTGAGTGACGAGAAGTTCAGATTGAAGATCGACAATGCGGCGACCAGCACGGAGACGTACTTGCAACTCGTGATGGTTGAAGGGCTTGGTGACGTAATCGTCAGCGCCGGCATCCATACCTTCGATCAGGTCTTCACGCTGATTCTTGCTGGTGAGCAGCAGCATGTAGGTGTAAGTGTCTTTTTGTTGCTGGCGGGTGAGACGGCACACTTCCGGACCGGTCAGCTGAGGCATGACCCAGTCGAGAATGGCAAGTTGGGGGGCACCATCCTTTTGAAGGATGTCCCACGCCTCTTTGCCGTCACAAGCCACAACCGGCTCGTAACCCCATTTTTTAACCGTGGCTTCCAGCATGTGCCGACTGACAATGCTGTCATCGGCAATAAGCACCTTCATTCCAGATCTTTCTTTACAGAGCGCTACCGTTACTCATAGAACTCGACTAGGAGCTTTCTCCTATTGTTTGCTTTCTTGCGCCGAGACGCAAGTGGGGGGCATTCTCCTAGAGAGCTTATCGACAGAGAATGGGAATTTCCTGTATCTTTATCATGATGTTAAGAATTCTGCTTTTTTGGGTCGGGGGCATTATGGTCGGCGCACCGATCGATGTTCCAAAGTTTCCTCAAGTTTACGTAAAGCAATTTCCCGAAACATCCGTCGATGCGGGTGGGGAAACGAGCCTAAGGGCGAGCGATGGTTCTCTGTGGACCATCCGGGAGCGCGGAGCGTTACGGGATCAGCGACTTTTTCATAGTAAGCGATTTCTTCCATGCGATCAGGTAAGTGGGTTTTCAGAGCCGGTGAAGGGCCGAGTGCGGGTTCATACATCCTGCGGGGAGAGCGAGATCTGGTTTGAGAATATCCTTTTGTCAGACAAAGCAAAGCACTATGAGGCGATTGCCGCGCGGCATGACCGGCATGGGTTTGTGGCAGACATGCGGGACGGAAAGCGGGTTTCAGACGACAACGACGGGCTTTGGACGGCGATGTATGCGGTGGGGAAGCTGTTTGAATACAAGGTAAATGGCAGCGCGGAGGCCTTGGCCCGGGCTGAGAAGGCAATTCGGGCGGTGTTGTTTCTCGAGAAAGTGACTGGGACTCCGGGGTATCCAGCCCGGTCCTACATTGACCCAACCGAAGACAAACCGAAGGATGGTTTCTGGTACTGGACCGAAGACCGCAAGTACGAATTCAAGTCGGATACGAGTTCAGATGAAATCGTAGGACACTTCCTGCTTTTTGGCATGGCCTGGGATTTGTTGCCTGAGGGCGCGTTGCGTCAGGAGGTGAAAGCAACCTGCCGGCGGATGATCGACTACATTCTGAAAAACAATTACTATTTGATTGATCCAAAGACAGGCAAGCCCACCCGGTGGGGAAAGTGGACGCCCGAGTATTTCGCCTCTGTCGATGGCCGGGGAGACGCTCCGCTCAATGCCCTGGAGCTGATCAGTTTTTTGCGGACCGCGCAACATGTGACCGGGGATGCTCGTTATGAGGCGGAGTTGAAGAAGGTGATCGATGGTATGGGCTACCTGAAGATCGCCGGGCAGCTCAAGGAATTGCGTGAGGAACTCAATTACAGCGATGAGGAACTGGCGATGTTGAGCTTTTATCCTTTGCTGGTGTATGAGCAGAATCCTGTTTACCGGAAGGGGATTCATAAGGCCCTTGACGACTGGTTTGAAAACATGCGGCCCGAGCGGAATCCGCTGTGGAATACGATTTACGAGATTGGCCGGGGGGAGAATCTGGAGTTGCGGCGGGCCTCGATCGAAACGTTGCAGCGATTGCCACTGGATATGAGGAAGTGGACGGTAGAGAACAGCTGGCGCAAGGAATTGCCGCTATCGAAGAGGCAGGAAAGGTTTGGCAAGCCAGAGACCACTATGTTTTTACAGCCCGATGAGCGCGCTGTGATGAAGTGGAACGGAAATCCGTTTGTGCTCGATGGGGGCAACGGTGGGCGAGGCGAAGATGACGGAACGACGTTTATTCTGCCCTACTGGATGGGCCGGTATCACAAGCTTTGGGGTGAGCGTTGAATCCGTAGTACCCACAGAACAAAGCCGACGACCAGACGGGGCATATCGAGCAGGTCTCGCCAGAGAGGGCGACCGTCTTTGCCAATAATCATCGCACCGCGCCGCATGGCGTAGGTATTAAAGAGCATGGCGACAATGGTGAACAATACGCTCACGGTAAAGCTGGTCTTGAGGTGTGGGGTGCCACGCAAGGTGTGGACGGTGAATTCGATCAGGTGATTCAGAACCGGCAGCGCAACTGAGGTTATTAAGGTTGCCTGCCAAATGGGCTGTGCCTTTCGCAGGCTTTGGATCACGCTACCGAGGAAGCCGGCGACGATGAAACGCCAGATGAATTCAGCCTGCATGGCGCCAACAGCGGCATCCCGGCCCGAAGACAGGTTCACCGTAAAGTAGATCGCAGCGCGGATAAGAGCGCTGGTAATGGCCGACTTCCAATTCCAGCGGAGAACGAGTTCGTGCCAGGGGTGTTGGATCAGTCGGCGCAGTACTACGGAGACTGCTTCATTTGGCATGCCTCTGGAAGGATAGCGTGTCTGAGGCGCAGTGTAAATTGCGCAACAATAACAGGACATGACTTTTCTGGACGGGATTCAAGTTGGCGCAGAAATGGTGTCGACTGTATTTCTGAATCTGGTGAAGAGTCTGCTGGCGCCTCTATTGTTTGCCCTGATTGTTTCGTCCTTGGGGAAATCAAGCGGGGATGCGGCGATGGGCAGGATTGGGCTTAGGGCCATTCTTTACTTCGAAGCGGTGACGGGCGTGGCGATGTTGATTGGTTGGGCGGCGATGGCGTACTTTCAGCCGGGGGCGGAGCTGGGGTTGCTGGCCAAAGCTGCGGCGCCTGTGCCGCAATCGGGGGCAACGATTGTTGATTCGCTCGTGTTATCTGTACCGAGTTCTGTTGTGGATGCCATGAGCAAGAATCTAGTGCTGCCAATGATGATTTTCTTTGGCCTGATGGGCTGGGCGGCACGGGCGCAGAGCAAGGCAGCAGCGCCGATGATTGAGTTTTGCGATTCGTTGCTGGCGGTGATCTTTGGTTATGCGCACTATGTGATGAAGCTGGCGCCGGTGGGAATGATTGCGGCGGTGGTAGCGCAACTGCTGGGTGGGGGCTGGAAGAGTGTGGGGAGCCTGACGAAGTTTGTGCTGGCAGCAGTGGTGGCGCAACTGGTGATGGGGGTTGTGATCTACGGGCTGCTGCTGTTGTTGTTCCGGATTCCGGTTGGGGCGTTTTTGCGTGCCACGCGGCAGGCGCTTGGCATTGCATTTGCAACAACGTCGAGCGCGGCAGCACTGCCGAAAGCGCTTGAGGGCATGGAGGCCTTTGGGGTGCGGCGGGAATTATTGGGATTGGTGATGCCGCTGGGGCTGAGCTTTAATCTAGCCGGGAGCAGTATTCAACTGGTGATGGGAGTGTTGTTTGCAGCGCAGGCGGCTGGGATTGATTTGTCCTGGGGACAGATGTTGATGGTGCTTTTGACGCTGAAAGTGGCCGTGAAGGGGGTTGCCGGAATCCCGAGGGCGAACTTTGTGATCTTGAGCGCAACGCTGCCGACCTTTCAGTTGCCGATTGAAACGCTGCCGCTCCTGCTGGCTGTAGACGGGATTATCGATATGGTGCGGACGCCAGTGAATGTTTTGGGAAACTGTCTGGCGCCCGCAATTATTGCCCGTTGGGAGGGCGAAAGTTTAACCGAGCAGCGCAGCGAGCTTTGAGCCCGGCACGATAATCGTTTCGTTGCGCTCTGGGCCGTTGGAAACGCAGCCGACTTCGACGCCGGTTTTTGTTTCAAGGAATCGCAGGTAGTCCATCGCTTTCGCAGGAATCTGGTCGAGCGAGGTAATGCCCTTGGTGGGAGTCTTCCAGCCAGGAAGGATTTCGTAGATCGGGACGATGCGGGCCACTTCTTCGTTGGTAGCAGGCATGTCGGTAACGGCTTTACCGTCGACTTCGTAGCCGATGCAGACCGGAATCTCTTCGAGGTCGTCCAGTACATCGAGCTTGGTGATGATCATGCTGTCGAAGCCATTGATATCAGCGGTGTAGCGCAGGAGCGGCACGTCAAACCAGCCGCAGCGGCGGGGACGACCTGTGACGCTGCCAAACTCGTTGCCGGCTTTGCGGATGCGGTCTCCGGCTTCGCCCGGAATCTCGCTCGGGAAGGGCCCTGCGCCGACGCGGGTGATGTAGGCCTTAGATACGCCGATGATGCCGTTGATGCGCGTGGGGGCGACACCAGCGCCCGTGCAGGCACCGCCAGCGCTCGCGTTAGACGACGTGACAAAGGGGTAGGTGCCGTGGTCGATATCGAGCATCGTGCCCTGGGCGCCCTCGAAAAGGACATTCTGACCGGCTTTGATTGCCGCGTTGACGTAGCTGGAGGTGTCGCGAACCAGCGGCCGCAGCTTTTCAGTGAACTGGCGGTACTGGTCGAGGATTGCGTCGAAGTCGATCGTCTCTGAAACCTTGAAGGCCGCAGCGAGGGTCATTTTGTCTTCGGCCAGCATGCGATAGAGATGCTCGAAGCCTTGCGGGGAGACCAGATCTGCCATGCGGATACCGCGGCGGCCGATCTTGTCTTCGTAGCAGGGGCCGATGCCGCGGGCAGTGGTACCGATCGCGACGCGGTCTTCACGCGATTCGCTCACCTTCTCAACCATCCGGTGGAAGGGGAAAATTACGTGGGCCCGGTTGGAAATTACCAGCTGCGAACGAACGTCGATGCCGGCTTTCTCGAGAGATTCGATTTCTGTCATGAGAGCGCCGGGGTCGATTACGACGCCGTTTCCGATGACGGCTTTGACGCCGGGACGGAGGATTCCGCTAGGGATCAGCTTCAAAACAAACTTCGTTTCGCCAATATAGACGGTGTGTCCAGCGTTGTGCCCTCCCTGGTAGCGAACTACCATATCGAAGCGTTCACTGAAGAGATCGACGATTTTGCCTTTGCCTTCATCGCCCCATTGGGCACCGAGCACGATTAGATTTGCCATGTAGGATTGTCCAAATCTTTGATTCTATCGCGTACACTGGAGGTTTAATCACTTCAAATGAAGTTACATGAGCTTTTCGTCGCCCTGGGAGAGGATTCTTTCCGGTCTCAGCTACGCGGCATATCCATCGGCACGCTTCGTACGTATCAGATTTATGATCGCGTAAAGACCCGTTGTCACCTTGCAAAACTGAATACCGAAGGCTTGCGCACCGCTAGCGGCCGCTTGTGGGAAAGGATCAAGAGTGGCGAAGAAGACTTGGCACTCGAGCTTTCGCAAGCCGTCTTGATTTCCCAGATGAAGCTGATTATCGACGTGCTTAACTTCTTTGAGATCCCGCACGAAGATGGCTTCTTTGCCAAAGATACGGATCCGAAGGCGTTTTTGCCGGAAGACTGGCAGCAAAAAGCTTTTGATCAGTTCAAAACAGTGCATCCGCCCGCGCTGGTGATTTTCTATATCAATCACCTGGCCCACGAGATGGATGAGAATTCTCCGGTGTTTCAGCCCGCGTTATGATCGCCGAAGTTGAAGCTCTGGCTGAAGGCGCACTGGCGCGCATCCATGCAGCAGTAAACCTGGACGAAATGGAAGCCGTGCGTGTTGAGGTGCTGGGCCGCAAGGGTAGCCTGGCTGAGTTTGGCAAACGCATGGGCAAGCTGAGCGCCGAAGAGCGTGTGGCGGCGGGCAAAGCGTTGAACGGGGCCAAGACTTCGCTTGAAGCTGCGTTTGATCTGAAGAAGACTGCGTTTGAGACGGCGGCACTCGATGCGCGCCTGGCCGGCGAGTGGCTGGATTTAACAATTCCTCCTCAGGGGATTGTGCCCGGAAGCCTGCATCCGCTGACGCAGATTCAGAACGAAATCGAATCGTTGTTCTTTTCGATGGGCTTTACGATTCTCGACGGGCCTGAAGTCGAGACCGAATTTTACAACTTTGACGCGCTAAACATTCCGCCGGATCATCCGGCGCGCGACATGCAGGATACGTTCTGGCTGGAGGGCGGGCATTTGTTGCGCACGCATACTTCGCCAGTGCAGATTCGTGGCATGCAGCGGCTGGGCCCCCCCTTGCGAATGATCGCCCCTGGCCGCGTGTTTCGCAATGAAGAGGTTGACCCCTCGCACGAGCACACTTTCTATCAACTGGAAGGCATGATGGTGGATCGCGATGTATCGATCGCGAACTTGTTGTACTTCATGAAGACGCTGCTGAGCGGGATCTTCAAGCGCGACGTGACCGTGCGGCTGCGCCCGGGCTTCTTTCCCTTCGTTGAACCTGGCTTTGAGCTCGACATCCAGTGCATGGTGTGTGGCGGCGAGGGCTGCCCGGTTTGTAAGCATTCCGGCTGGGTGGAATTGTTGCCCTGCGGCCTGGTGCACCCGAATGTGCTGCGCTCGGGCGGTATCAATCCCGACGAGTATGGCGGCTTCGCCTTTGGGCTTGGCCTGACGCGTCTGGTGATGATGCGCTATTTGATTGATGACATTCGCTGGTTGCAATCGGGCGACCTGCGTTTCTTGAAACAGTTTTAGGAGCCCCCATTGAAGTTCTCCTACCAATGGCTATCGGAGCTGGTCGAGGATCTCGACATTGACGCGAAAGAAGTTTCGCGCCGCATCACGCTGCATACGGCAGAGAGTGAGGGCGTAGAAGTTCATGGCGCACTGCTTAAGGGTGCTTGCCCGGCCACAGTGTTGACGGTCGAAGCAATTCCCAATTCGCACAACGTGAAGGCAGAAGTCGAAACCGAGCTTTACGGCAAGAAGACGCTGGCCTGTGGCGCGCCCAATTGCCGCGCCGGGCTGCGTACGATGTATGTACCGCTGGGTGTGAAGCGTGTGAGTGGCGTCGATAGCGACGGCATGCTCGCGAGTGCGGCCGAGCTTGGCATCAATAGCGATCATGACGGCATCATCGAGCTTGAAGGTGAGCTGGGGCTTGAGGCTGATTCGATTATTGAGATCGACAACAAGAGCCTGACCCACCGGCCTGACTTGTGGGGCCATTACGGGATGGCGCGCGAGCTCGCGGCGATTTTGGACAAGCCGCTGGTAGATCCAGTAAGCATGGAGCTGTTGCCGGTTGGAGCGCCTGTGCAGCCCGTGGTGATTGAAGAGTTTGGCTTGTGCCCGCGATATTCGGCACAGGTATTTGAAGGTGTGACGGTTGGGGAGTCGCCCTGGTGGATGCAGTATCGCCTGGGCAGCATTGGGCTGAATTCGATCAGCAACATCGTTGATGTGACGAACTGGGTGCTGGCTGAATTGCCGCAGCCAACGCATGCCTTTGATGCAGACAAGATTCAGGGCAAGATCATTGTGCGGCGCGCCAAGCAGGGTGAGCGCTTGCTTGCGCTCAACGGCGAAGAGTACGAGTTGAGCGCGGACGATCTGGTGATTGCCGATGAGGCTGGGGCACTGGCGATTGCGGGTGTGATCGGTGGTAAGGCTTCGGCGATTGGGCCGGATACGAAGCGGATTGTTTTTGAGAGCGCGAACTTCAATGCGAGTGCGATTCGCAAGACCAGTTCACGATTGAAGCTGCGTACCGATGCTTCGATGCGATTTGAGAAGGCGCAAGATCCACACAACACGTTGCGGGCGATTGCGCGGGCGGCTGAGTTGCTTGAGATGGTGTGCCCCGAGATTGTGGCTGTGGGCGGGCCGACCGATGTTTGCGCGGAGCTCAAGCCGATGCCGGTGATTCACCTTTCCCTGCCCTGGCTTTATCGCAAGCTGGGCCGCGAATTGCCGAAGTCGCAGGTGATCGGGATCCTGGAGCGATTGGCCTTTGGAGTTGTCGATCAGGGTGAAGCACTTGAGGTAACGGTGCCGAGCTGGCGCGCCACCAAGGACGTTTCGATTCCCGATGATCTGGTGGAAGAAATTGGCCGTACGGTCGGTTACGCCACGATTGATCCGGTGGCGCCGGCGATGCCGGTGGTACCTCCGCCTGTCAATGAAGAGCGTCGCTTTTACAATCAACTACGCAGTGTGGCGACGCAGCAGGGCTTTCATGAGGTTTACAACTATTCGTTCTTGAGCGAGGCCCAGGCCGCAAAGCTGGGTGTACCGGTTGAGGCGCACATCAAGGTGTTGAACCCGATTGCGTCGGATCAGAGCTTGATGCGTACGACGTTGTTGCATGGCGTGCTCAAGAACTTTGAAGACAACCTGAAGAACTTCGATCAGTTCCGCTTTTTTGAGATTGGCAAGGAAATCCACAAGCAGCCAGAAGGCTTGCCAAAGGAAGTGGCTCATCTTGCGGCGGGCTTCTATTCTTCTGGGGGCGATGGGGCTGAAGGCTTGCGAGAACTGGAACGACTGGCGCGCGCGTTTGCGCCGACAATGCGGTTTCAACCGGCGGCTGAGGCGCGCCCGTTTGAGCATCCATTGCGCTCGGTTGAGCTTTACCTCGATACGATGTTGCTGGGACGGATCTTTGAATTTCACCCGAACTGGGTGGAAGGCCGCGCGGCAGTGCTCGATCTAAATCTGGGGCCGCTGGCTTGTATGTTGGCCGGGATTCCGAAGAAGTACCAGCCGATTCGCAGATTCCCGTCGAGTGAGTTTGACTTGAGCGTGCTGACTCCAGCGCGGACTTTCAGCAGTGAAGTTGAAAAGGCATTGCGTAGCTCGGCAAGCAATGCGGTTGAGCAGATTCAGTTTGTCCGCGAGTTCACATTGCCGGATGGGCAGCGGAGCTTGTCGTTCCGGGTGACCGTGGCCAACCAGGAACGGACGCTGACTCAGGACGAGATCACTGCTGAGCGCGACGGAATGATTGCAGCAATTCGTCACGCCGGCTTCGAACTTCGTTAGCTGCTGAACGCTTACAGCATTGCAAGGAGCTTCTGAACCAGTTCGTATGCCCGACGAGCATGCAGCGCTGCTTCCTCGGTTCCGGTTTCACCGTGAAATATTGCGAGTTGCTGCGGCCCATAGTGCGCAACCGTCTTGAACTTGGCACCCAGAATCGCTACAGCTTGCTCAACGAGTAATTTGCTGCTGCGCTGCTGCCAATCGTTCGCCAATGCATCTATTCCCTCAGGGTAGGCTGCAAGGCAGTGGCAAAGATCGTAAACATCTTTAGGCTTATCTCGTCCGCCGATGGCGTGAGCTTTCATGATGATGAAGTCAGAAAGCGATGAGACAAGAAGCCTGACGCTATTTTCAGCACCAGATATCATTCGGCCGTGAATCTCAACATCTATGGGAGATTCGAATGCGACAGCGCAAGCGGGAAACTGCAGCACGCGGAAATCGTCCACCAGTTTCGGTTTGTTCTTTTTCAGATTGACTTCAGCAGAGGCCAGAAACTCCAGATCGACAATTACTGGGGGCTGATCGTCAAGATGTACAGAGGTGACAAGTTGAAACGGCTTAGCACCGATTCGATATCGACCCGTCCCAAGAAGCGCATTCAGCAGTTCTGCATATCGGCCGTCGTTCAGCTTGCGGGCATCGAGAGCAATATCCACGTCGATGCTTCCTATGTGTTGCGGTTCTCCGCCCGGAATCAGAAGATCTGGTACCCAGCCACCAACCACGACAATAGAGTCGTGAAAGGAGGCAAGTACTTGACCAATATCCATAAGCACACGATGAGCTGCGCTCACTTGTCTGTCCTGATAGTCGATTTCGCGTCTTGGCTCAAAGTTCATGTACTGTGCCTGTCCAGGCTGGCATTAATCGCTGTTGAAGCATGGCTTCAGCAGCTTCCTCGCCGCGGCCTCCAGCATTTATCAGGTCGATATAAGTCTGAACAGGGTTTGTGCAAGCTAGTCGCTTCTCGCTCAAATCCAGTCCATAAAACACACCTGAGTCCCTTGCGATAACAACCACCACATTCTCGCCGGAGTCGACCTCTTTTGCTTCAATGGTCTCTCTGAACTTCACCTCCATACCGGCGCTAACATACAACCAGTTTTTGGATTGCCGAACATGCGGTGCCTGCCAATCCGCTGCCGAGAAGGCGCTGTAGGCGATCTCGCCCGGGGCATTTATTCCGAGACTGTGCAACCTGTCTGTGATCACTTGATGAGGCAAGAGAGTAAAGTAGCGACGACGAGCAAAGCGGTCGAATCTATAGGCTTTTCGCCAAAACTTCAAAAGGCCTTCGTAGTCACGCACTCGAAATCCTCGGGTGGGCAACGGTTCAACAAAGGCCTGCTGCCTGGTGTATTGAATTACTTTGTTCACCAGCGCCAGACTAGGAGCAGCCGTTACCGGTGTGCGTTGCTTGAGGTGGGCGACAATTTCACGTTGGGTCCAACGTCGACCGGCATTCTCGGGAGCTAGCATGGCTCGAACAACGCTGGCCGCCTCATTGCTGGCCAAATTTGGAGGAGAAGATGAACTAATCCGCACAGGCTTCGCACCAGATCGCTCAATCAGCAAGATTCCAGGAATCTCAAGCCGGCAGTTTCCTGCGAGGTCAAACCAACTCCAGTGATTCGTCTCGCAAAGTTCGGCCATTCTCGGGGAAACGTAAGGCAAGCCTAGAACCGGGTAACCGCCAGAACACGGCCTATTCACGAGACTTGAAAACTGGCTAGGCTGAAAGTGGAGTTTGCATTCCACATAAAGTGAAGCAGATCTGCCGTCAGGTGTCGGACCAGAGGCAATGAGGTCCCAGCCCGCATCAGCGAGATTTGGATTCGCTCGCCGGACCGTCCAGGTTGATAGCCATTCGGCACGAAACAAGAGCTCTTCAAGGACGGCTGCAAGCCGATCTTCAAGATCACCAATATTCTCAATGTTCACGAATCCTGCCATGTTCACGATATCGTGAACATATCATATTTCGTGAACATTTGGCAATCTATAGCCAGGTACTGAAGCAATGAAGCACTTCGTTGAAACTCGGGAGGCAAATTTGCGTATCCTTCCCAGGACACTCAAACTCCTTCCCATGCAAATCAAGAAAACCTCTCTCGGACTGACCCTGGCAGCGCTGACCCTGTGCCCGCTGATGGCTCAGAAGAAACCGGCAGCAGCCACCGGCTTGCCGCCCATCATCGACCGCGAACTGCTTTTTGGCAACCCTGAAATTGCAGGCGCACAACTTTCGCCTGACGGAAAATACATTGCCTTCCAGAAGCCCTACAAGGACACGCGAAATGTCTGGGTGAAGAAGGCGGCCGAACCCTTTAGCGCGGCCCGTCTGCTGACTACCGAAACCAAGCGCCCCATCGACGGATTCTTCTGGAGCCGCGATTCGAAGTATGTTCTTTTTGTCAAAGACAATGATGGCGATGAAAACTTCAATATCTTTGCCGTCGACCCGGCCGCACCTGCAGCCGCTGGCGCAGATGCCCCTGCGGCTCGCGACCTCACCGGCGTCAAGGGCATTCAGATCCAGATCTACAGCCTGCCTAAGAACGACCCGGACGTCGTACAAATTGAAGATCTCCACCGGCGAGAAAACCCTGCTGCGCAAGAACACCGAGAAAATCGCGGGCTGGGTATTCGATGAGCAGGGCCAATTGCGTTTGGCCGCGCATGTTTCCGATAGCGGAGAGCAACAGATCCTTCGTGTCGATGCCAACGGCTTCACCAAGGTCTATTCTTGCGACGTCTTTGAAGCCTGCGGGCCCGCTCGCTTCCATAAGGACGGCAAGCGCGTTTACATGGAAACCAACAAAGGCGATCGGGACCGGATCGAGCTGGTGCTCTTTGACCCGGCAACGATGAAGGAAGAATTCATCGAGACCGACCCGATGAAGCGGGTAGACCTCGGTGGTGTTGTTTTCTCGGAAGTGACCGAAGAATTGGCGCTAACCACTTACACCGATGAGAAGACCCGTCGCTACTTCAAGGACAAAAAACTCGAGGCGGATTACAAGTGGCTGCAATCTAAACTGCCAGGCCGGGAGATCGGAATGGGATCCAGCACCAGTGATGAGCAGCTTTGGCTGATCTCGGCGACAGGAGATACCGAACCGGGTTCCACGTACCTCTTCGACCGCAAAAACAAGAAGCTGACGCTGCAGTATATAGTGCGTGAGAAACTGCCGCGTGAGTCGCTCTCGTCGATGCAGTCAATTCGCTACAAGTCCTCCGATGGCCTTGAAATCCCCGCCTATCTCACCCTGCCCAAAGGCCTGAGTGGTAAGAGCCTGCCCACGATAATTCTGCCTCATGGTGGCCCCTGGGCGCGTGATTTCTGGGGCTACAATCCTCTGGCGCAGTTCTTTGCAAATCGTGGCTACGCAGTGCTGGCACCGAACTTTCGTGGCTCCACCGGCTACGGCAAGAAGTTCCTCAACGCTGGCAACGGCGAGTGGGGCAAGAAGATGCAGGATGACCTCACCTGGGGCGTCAAGCACCTGATCGCTGAAGGCATTGCGGACCCCAAGCGCGTGGCAATCCTCGGTGGCTCCTACGGCGGCTATGCGACCCTCGCTGGCGTCGCTTTCACGCCCGATGTGTACCGCGCCGGTGTCGACATTGTCGGCCCCTCGAATCTGAACACTTTGCTTGAGGCGATTCCTCCCTATTGGGAAGCTGGCAAAAAGATGATGTTCTCGCGTATGGCCGACCCCGGTACGGCAGAGGGCAAAGCGTGGCTCAAAGAGCGTTCGCCATTGACCGCAGCCGACAAGATCAAGACCCCTCTATTTGTAATTCAGGGCGCAAACGACCCGCGCGTGAACAAGGCCGAAGCCGAGCAGATTGTGATTGCCTTGCGAGACCGCAAATTTCCTGTCGAATACATGCTGGCCCCCGATGAAGGCCACGGCTTTCAGCGCCCAGTGAACAACATGGCGATGTTTATGGCGATTGAGAAATTCCTCGCCAAGCACCTTGATGGTCGATATCAGGAAGGCGGCACGCCTGAAGTGCAGAAGCGCTTAACCGAGATCACCGTAGACCCGGCAACCGTAAAGCTGGCACCGAAGGTAGATGCCAGTGCAGCCTCGATTCCAAAGACGGCGACGGGCCTCACGCCGGGCGTCTACAAGTATCAGGCCAAGATTTCTGTCGCGGGCCAGGAGATTCCAATCAAGCTTTCAACCACGATCAAGGATGAAGACGGAGTCTACATTGCCACTGATGCAATGGAGACGCCGATGGGAGTTGTGAGCGACGAAGCGACGCTCGACAAGGCTACGCTCGAGGTCAAAAAGCGAAGTGTGCGTCAGGGCCCTATGGCTCTCGATGTCACCTATGCCGATGGCAAGGCTTCAGGCAAAATGGCCATGAACGGCCAGGATCGCCCGATTGCTGCCGACACCGGTGGCGCTCTCTTTGCCGACGCGGCAGCTGCACAGTTCTCGATCGGCGCGCTTCCGCTGGCCGATGGCTACAAGGCAACCTATCGCAACTTCGACCTGCAGAGACAGAAGCAGAAGCTGATGCAGCTGCAGGTGGCAGGCTCTGAAAGCATCACGGTACCTGCCGGCACTTTTGACTGCTACAAGGTCGAACAAAGCTCGGCTGAAGGCGGGCCGGAGAAAGCCACCATCTGGATCGACAAGGCCAGCCGCAAATCAGTGAAGATGACTTCGATTATGCCGTCGATGAATGGCGCAACGATGGTGATGGAGTTGCTGCCCTAACGGGCGAGCGGATAAGTCAGGCCTTCCATCAACCAATCACGATTGAGCTGGACAGCCTCGGTAAGGGTCTGTACCAGCTCTTCGCGTTTTTCATAGAGGCGATAGCCGGTGCGGGGGCGCAGATAACCGCGCGCCTTCGGGTTGTGCTCGAAGAGATGCTCTTCACCGACTTCTTCGGCCTTCTTCTGGTAGTAGGCGCGATTGTCGAGCAGGGCTTTGATGATAAAGGGCATGAGCAACGAGTAGTCGCTCTGCAGGCTCTCGGTGGCCTCGGTGTAGGTGTCTTTGTCGACCTTACCCCAGGTCACCGCTTCAGCCGGGAAACAGCTGGAGAGTGACCCGTCGGTGACGGGCGCTGTAACGATCTGAACGTCGAAGTTATAACCGCGAACGTTCGGCAAACCCAGGATCTGTCCAAGGGCGGGCTCTGGTTGCAAGTTGAAGTTCTTGGGTACGCCGCCGCCGAGTACGAGTGTCGCGAGTGCCCCTACGGGGTTCTTGAAGAGGCCCCAGTAGTGATAAGCGCAGGCTTCAAAGACTTCGGCATGCAGGTCGAGATCGAAGGAGTAATCATCAATCAGGCCGGCCTTCTTCATCGCCCAGAGCTTCATCGAATTGAGGAAAACACTACCATCGCCTGGTGCGCCCACAAAGACGGGAACGGCGAGACGGTTGCAGGCGGCGAGCAGGCCTTCTTCCACTCCATTTGCTTTTTCCTGTTTGGAGTAGAACTTGCCGAGCAGGTTGCGCATCTCGGTACCGGTCATCTTGTGCTGAAACTCAGGCAGTTGCAGCATCGCGGTAAGGAAACGGTCCTGATCGAGCAACACGTCTTCGTCGAAGGCCATGTCGGTGACGCGAATCGTACGTTCGTCACGCAGTGCGCCGTCGTCGCCGAAGATCGGCACTTCGTGCACGGGGTTCTTATGGCCGTCGAGACTGCGGTGGCCGTCGTGATAGCAGACGGCGTCGGTGGTGGAGAGATAGGCAACCCAGCCGGTCTCGAGCAAAGGCAGCAGCCAGGTTTGGTGTTGGCCGCTCACCGTGATTGGCCCAGCGATGGCGACCGTGATCGGGCAGCCCATACCGATGGCGGTATCGAGAATCGAATAGACGCGACGCAGGAATGCTCCGCCAAAGGCGGGCAGGCAGTTGATGAAGACTTCGTGAAGGCTATCGCACTCGTCGACACGCTTGGTCAGGACAGTGCGCTTGTCAGGGTGGTGGTGTTGGGTCATTGGCTTACGACGTTTGAGAGTTGTTGGAGGATTTCCTGAAGAAGTGGGGATTGTGGATAGGGATGGCCGTGATATTGGCGGAAGCCTTCACCGAAGGCAAGTCCCGCCAGCCTGCCGCGCTTGGCTGTCCAACGAGTGGCGGTTTCAACATAGTCATCCATGCCGTGTTGTTTCTTGAGCCAGTTGCGCTGGGATGCATGGCAACCGACAAGAGCTTGTTTGAGTTCGATCACCTCAGAGACGTCGACCACAAATTCCGGGCGCAGCAGGTTGCCGTCGCGGTCGATACCGTCGGCGGAATCCATAAAGTAAAGATGCGGGATGCGATCGATTGCCGTGAACTCGCCGGTGGAGTAGTTGGGAGCAGAGGCGCCAAAACAGGCGTCACGGACGAGGGCGTGAGTGGCTTCGTGGTCACAGTGATAGTCGGGGTTGTTGGAGGTAATGACGATGTCGGGGCGCGTCTCACGCAGAATCTGGGTGACACGGCGGCGGCCGGCATCGTCGTTGAAGATCGCCAGATCACGAAACTCCGCGCATAGATAATCTGCGCCGATCATGGCTGCTGCAGTTGCTGCCTCCATACGGCGAATGGAGGAAATATCGTCAGGCCCCATCTCGGCAGAACCGCAATCGCCGGGGGTCATAGTACAAATTGTGAGTGAGATCCCGGTGCGCGCCAACAGGGCTAGCGTGCCGCCAGCGAGGATCTCGACGTCGTCTGGATGGGCGTGGATTGCCAGAATTCTCATGGGATTGGTGGGAAAACATTATTCTCGCATGCAGCCTGAGAGCGCGGGATTGATAAGATCAAAGGTTTATGAGTCTCAGAAGCTACACGATTACTCAAGGGCGCGACCGCGCGCCGGCGCGCTCCATGTTGAAGGCCATTGGCTTTACTGACGAAGATCTGCGCAAGCCGATCATTGGCATTGCCAACACCTGGATCGAAACGATGCCGTGCAACTACAATTTGCGCGACCTCGCCGTTAAGGTGAAGGAAGGCATTCGCGCCGCAGGCGGAACGCCGATGGAATTCAACACGATCGCGATCTCAGACGGCGTGACGATGGGAACCGAAGGCATGAAGGCAAGCCTCGTGAGCCGCGACATGATCGCCGACTCGATCGAGCTTTGCGCTCGTGGCTATATGTTTGACGGCATCATCGCTTTGGTTGCCTGCGACAAGACGATTCCGGGTGCAGCGATGGCACTGCTCCGATTGAATATTCCCGGCGTCATCATGTACGGCGGCACGATCATGCCTGGCAAGCGCAATGGCATCGACATCACTTTGCAGGATGTATTCGAAGCGGTTGGCGCAAATGCGGCTGGCAAGATTTCTGATGCTGAATTGCTCGATATCGAAAACAAGGCTTGCCCAGGGGCGGGCGCTTGCGGCGGCCAGTTTACGGCCAACACGATGGCCACCATCATGGAACTCATCGGGCTTGCGCCAATGTTTACCGGCAGCACACCGCAGGTAGATCCAGCGAAAAATGACGTCGCGATCCGTTGCGGCAAAATCATTGTCGACGCAGTGAAGCGCGATTTGAAGCCCCGCGATATCTGCACTCGTGCAGCCTTCAATAACGCAATTGCCAGCGTAGCTGCAACAGGTGGCTCAACCAATGCCGTACTGCACTTGCTCGCCATGGCGCAAGAAGCCGGCGTCGAACTGAAGATTGACGACTTCCAGGAGATCAGCGCACGCACACCGTTGCTCAGCAATCTCAAGCCTGCAGGCAAATTTACAGCTGCCGATGTTCACACGGCTGGCGGCATTCCTGTTGTTGCGAAGTACCTGCTTGAGGGCGGCTATGTAGATGGCACCACGATGACAGTTACCGGTGAAACCTTCGGCGAAGAGGCCATGAAGGCCGTGCCGACACCGGGACAGGAAGTGATTCAACCCACCACCAACCCGATCAAGAAGTCTGGCGGACTTGTGATCCTGCGTGGATCTCTTGCTCCCGACGGTTGTGTGATTAAGGTGACCGGGATTGAGCGCAAAGGCCAGCGCGGGCCAGCCAAGGTTTATGAGCGCGAAGAAGACGCGATGAAGGCCGTGACTGGCGGCGAGATCGTCGCGGGAGATGTTGTCGTGATCCTCTACGAAGGCCCCAAGGGCGGCCCGGGTATGCGTGAGATGCTCGGCGTGACTGGCGCCATTATGGGCGTGGGCCTGGGCGACACAACGGCGCTGTTGACCGACGGCCGCTTCAGTGGCGCAACCCGCGGCTTTATGGTGGGGCACGTTGCACCGGAAGCTGTCGACGGCGGCCCGATCGCCTTTGTCGAAAACGGCGACATCATCAACATCGATATCGAAAATTGCAAGATCGATCTCGAAGTGGATGAAGCTACGCTGGCTGCACGCAGAGCCAAGTGGACCGCACCGGAACCCAAGTACAAGACTGGCGTTTTTGCCAAGTACATCAAGACAGTAGGTTCGGCGAGCGAAGGCGCAATTACGTCGAAGATTTTCTAGAAAGTGGGCCCACCTTCGGGTGGGCCTTATACTTAGGTTGGAAATCG
>JAPKYY010000073.1 GCA_026394095.1 Acidobacteriota bacterium
GGTGTCTCAACAACCGTCATCGGCACAACCAGCATCACTCAAAATATACGCTATTAGCGTAATTCGAACAAGCAGCAAATGGAGACAGCCTAGTGGGAAAGTCAGGAGCTTGTGGGAAAGTCAGCAGCCTCTTGCGTCGTATAGCCATTCCTCTTTATTGCTCAATCTTCTTGAGAGGGCAGGGGAGCGGTCTCTTCAGACAGGCCCGTCCCAGCCTTCCAACTATCGCCGCACTGTGCACCAGTCGAATTGAAACTTGATTTTCTTGATCTGGCCAATTCGTCACATAGGCCAAGCCGAAGCCAAGTGGTCAGACTGAATAGTCCCGGTGCATTTTATTGGTATTTTTGCCATCTTTTGACCGCAACAACTTCCAACTAGCCTTACCGGGCTTCTTCCGGCCGGCATGGCATCTCCGCAGCTAACCCTTTGTAAATTATAATCTTTTTCAACTTTGTCTCCAAAGAAAGAGCGCTATGCCCTCACCGCTACCGCCACTCAAATTTTTCGAAAAAAGCGCAAGGGACAGGTCAACCCCACCGTCGCCCCCACCGTCCAGTTAAGCCTCGATGCAGGCCCCAGCGCCCCATAATGTGTCCGCCACAAGATTAAGCCCAAAGCGGTTCACAACTATTTTCAAGTTTGTTCTCCACCTAACCCGCTGATTCTAGATAAAACCAGCCCGGCCCAAAGATTAAGACGCTCACCCTGCCTGCTAATTTCTGCTTAGGAGGAATCCAATGAACAACGATCTGACAGAAGAACAGAGCATCACCAACGATCCATCAACCGTGGAAACCAAACCACGCAAGAAAACCATGTCCGAAGCGGCCCTGGCCGCCAACCGCGCCAATGCCAAAAAGTGCACCGGCCCAAAAACCCGCGAAGGCAAATTCAAATCCAGCCTCAACGCCCTCAAGCACGGTGCCTACAGCCACAACTTCATCCTCAAAACCGAAGATGCCGGCACCTTCGAAAACTTCTCCAAATCCTTCATCGACGAGTTCCAGCCCGCCACCCCGTCCGAGCTCGAACTCCTCAAGCAACTCATCTCCGCCGCCTGGCGTCGCAACCGCATCGCCGAGCTCATCCAGTTGCGGCTAAACAATGCCATCGACACCGTCATTGCCAACTCAGAGCCCACCCCGGCCGCTGAAATCACTCAGCAGGCCTACGACAGGCTGGAAATCACCCAACCGTCCTTCGCCCGCCAGCAAGCCCACGAGCTCCGCCTCGCCAATCTCTTCCAGCGCACCCTCTGCCGCCTCAACTCAATCCGTGACAAAAAACTCCGTGACAAAAAACTCAGGAACGAAACCAAATTCATCCGGGACCCTTTCTCCCTCGCTGCCTAAAACAGCGTCGTTAACCACCCGCAACCCCGCCCGGGACAGTCCAAAACAACGCCGGGCCAGCTCTTTGACATCCTGCAAGCTACGTTTAAAACAACCAAAGCCCGAACTGTGCCTCGCGGCAGCCCTCCGCGAGGCACCCGGCCTGGGGCCCTCCCGTCTCATCCGCCACATCAAGGTTGCAACACGGGCAACAATCCAGTAGACTAATAGTTTGTGGCAGCACTGCCGCGCGTCTTTGCGTGCACTCAGCGCTGAATTCTCCACAGTTTGATCCGCCCTTAAAGGAAACAGACAGAGTTATGTACGCAGTGATTGAAGCCGGCGGTAAGCAGTATCGTGTTGCTCCCGGCGATCTCGTTCGAGTGGATACGCTGAGCGCCGATCCAGGTGCCGAAATCGAATTGGGCAAAGTTTTGATGGTCGCCGGCGACTCCGGCATCAAAACCGGAGCTGACGCCGCAAGCGTCAAGGTCACCGGCACCGTTACCAAGCATGGTCGCGGCGTCAAAGTGATCGTCTTCAAGTTCAAGCGCAAAAAGCAGTACAAGCGCACCCAGGGTCACCGTCAGAATTTCACCGAAGTGAAAGTTAACGCGATCGCTTAATTGCGAACGCACGAGGGAGTTAAAGAGCAATGGCAAGTAAAAAAGGCGCCGGCAGTACTAGAAACGGGCGCGATTCAAATAGTCAACGACTCGGTGTCAAGCGCTTCGGCGGAGAAGTCGTCTCCGGCGGTTCCATTCTGGTCCGTCAGCGCGGCACCCGCATCAACCCCGGCGAAAACGTCGGTGTAGGCAAGGACTTCACCCTCTACGCCCGCATCTCCGGCGTCGTCGAGTTCAAAGACCGCGGCCGCATGGGCAAGTTTGTCAGCATCAAGGAAGTTAGCGTCAACTAAGTTCCTCTGATCAGGATTCTGGTTCGGCCGCCAGCACTACGCTCGGCGGCCATTATTATTTTTGGGCATCTAATCGTATGGTTCACTCTTCAAAATTCATCGACGAAGCAAAAGTCTACGTCCACGGCGGTGACGGCGGCAACGGCTGCTCCGCTTTCCGGCGCGAGAAATTCGTCCCTCGTGGCGGCCCCAGCGGCGGCGACGGCGGCCGCGGCGGCGATGTCATTTTTGAAGCCTCCCGCCACTACAACACCCTCTTCCACCTCCGAATGAACCCAGAACACTCTGCCGGCCGTGGCCGTCACGGCGAAGGGTCGAACCGCACCGGGCGCAACGGCGATTCCCTCGTCGTTAAAGTCCCCCTCGGCACCGTCGTTTTCGATTGGTACACCGGCGAGCAATTCCACGATTTCACCTACGACGGCGAACAATTTGTCGTCGCCCGCGGCGGCCGTGGTGGCCGTGGCAACCAACACTTCGCCACCCCCACCCACCAGACCCCTACAGAAAAAGAAGAAGGCATCCCCGGCCAGAAACTCACCCTGCGTCTTGAGATGAAGCTCCTCGCCGACGTCGGCCTCGTTGGCTTCCCCAACGCCGGCAAAAGCACTCTCATCTCGCGCCTCTCTGCCGCCAAGCCCGAAATCGCCCCCTACCCCTTCACCACCAAAGAACCCGTCTTGGGCGTCGTCTCCATGGATGAATTCGGCCGCGAAACCTTCATCATGGCCGACATCCCGGGCCTGATTGAAGGTGCCAGCGAAGGCCACGGCTTGGGAATCACCTTCCTGCGTCACGTGGAACGTACCCGCGTCCTCCTCCACCTGATCGACCTCTCCGACTTCAACGAAGTTCGCCCCGTCGAGGCCTATCACATCATCCAGAACGAACTGGCCAGCTTCAGCGAAAAGCTCCTCGACAAACCGCAAATCGTCGTCGCCACCAAGCTCGACTCCTTCCAGGACCCAACACGCCTTGAAGAACTCCAGGCCTTCTGCGAAGAAAAGGGCCTCCCCCTCCACACCATCTCAGCCATCACCGGTCAGGGCCTCAAAAACCTCCAGCGTGACACATGGGCCATGGTCAAGGCCGCTCTAGACGCGCCACAGGTTAACGACCCCGACGACGAGCCCGACACTGACCAGGACGATCCCGAGAGCCTGCTTCAGCTTTAGCTCGCTCGCGGCCTTGCCCATCTGCAAGCCAACAAAAGTCCCCACCAGCGTCGCCCCCAAAAAGCTGAAGGCCAGCCCCAGCACCTCTCCCCACAGCGCCGAGTGCTGCACAGCACCAGACAGGCTATTCACCGCAATCACCGGCAGCGAAGTCGCCGTCGCCCGCCGAGCATCAAGGCCCCCAAACGCAATCAAAGCCGGCACCAGCAAAAATCCCCCACCCACACCAAGCATCCCGGTCAGCACCCCAACCACAGCCCCGAGCAGGATCGAAACCAAAACCCGGCTCTTTCCTACCCTGCTATCGGCCGCACTCTGAAACATCCTCACGCCCGCCACCATCACGAGGCCAGCAAAGCCCAGCATCATCGAACGCGCATCGAGGTGCTCAGCCAGCATCGCCCCCACCTTGGTCGCCGGCATTCCAGCCGCCCCAAAGATCAGCACCTCACGCCAAGCCACCCTGCCAGACCGCCACTGCAAAAGAGTCCCCACCAACGCCGCCGTCCCTACCACCAGTTGCGACACAGCCACAGCCTGTTTCAGCGGCAGTAATGCACCATAAACCAGCAACGGTAACGCCAAAATGGCGCCCCCACTGCCGAGGGCGCCAAGCACTACACCGATCAATACCGCCAGAGGCAAGATTGCCAGAGTCTCAACCGGCAAGATTCGCGTCCTTCCACGCAGCCTCTAGCCTGACACGTTCGCTCGAGCACATCAACCCGCAAAGCTGCTCTACCACAGGGTCACTCACAAAGTAGATCACCTCAAGCCCCGCCTTGCGCCGCCCCACCAGCGAAGCATCATACAAAGCCTGCAAGTGCCGGCTGGCATTCGATTGCGTCAACCCCGTCGCCTCAACCACAGACTTCACACTGCGCTCACCCGTCATCAATTCCTGCAAAATCCGCAATCGCGAAGGCTCGCCCATCGCCCGAAACCGCTGGGCAATCGACTCAAGAAATGCCTCTGGAATGGCTGTATGTTCACTTCCCACTGCTTTGATTATCCCTTCACTCCGGCTTTA
>JAPKYY010000171.1 GCA_026394095.1 Acidobacteriota bacterium
TATCAACGTCGGTTTCGCCACTACTCTGAACTCCACCTTCAACAACGGAGAAGCCATGTTGCAACAGGCTTCCCGCGCGATGGCCGAATCAAAACCCAAACCAGCCACCACCACCCAGCTCGATACCTTCCAGCCAGACCAGCTGCGTGTCTTCTATCACCCCATCGTCGATCTCGCCACCGGCGAAATTGGCGGGCTCGAAGCACTCATTCGCTGGCAGCATCCCGAACGCGGCCTCCTCACTCCTGATCAGTTCCTCCCTGCAGCCGAAGCCTCCGGCCTGATCCTCAAGCTCGACCGCTGGATGCTCGGCGAAGCCTGTAAGAAAGCTCGCAGGCTCAACCTCCGAACCCGCCGCATCGAGCCACTTGTCCTCACTGTCAATCTCTCCAGTTCACACTTCCTGAACTCTTCTGACACAAAGGCGATTGAAGATATCATTCGAGACTCTGAAGTAGATCCAGCCTGGCTTTCGATTGAACTCAATCCGCAAGCCAACCACTCTGAAGCCGACATCCGTCACAACCTCGGCCAGATTCAGGCCCGGTTGAACATCAATACAGAGGCGGCTGACCGTATCAAGATCTCTCCCGCTCTTGTACGGGAAATTGCTTCAGGCCGCAATCGCGACAAGGTCCGCGACATCATCAACAGCGCCCAATCCCGGAACATGCTCGTCGTAGCTGAAGGCGTTGAAAGCCTCGAACAACTTGCAGTTCTCCGCGAACTGAAGTGCCATCTTGCCCAGGGCTTTTACTTCACCAAGCCCGCCTCGGCCAACGATACAGAACGTCTCCTCGCCCGCAGCCCCCGCTGGTAGGCCATACTAGTTACGGATGGCTATCAGTCAGGAACTTCTCGACATTCTCATTTGCCCCGCTTGCCGCGGTGAGCTCGAACTCAAGCAGGACGGCTCAGGCCTCAAGTGCCTCGCCTGCAAGCGCGTATACCCGATCCGCGAAGACATTCCAGTCATGCTGGTCGACGAAGCAAAAATCGAAGAATAGGCAATGCCCCCAATCCTCGAGCGTCTGAACTCAGGCTCGCGTGTTGCCATCATCCGCCTACGCTCACTCGGAGACTGCGTCCTCTCGACGCCCGCCATTCATCTGCTGAAAACTCACCGGCCCGATCTCCGCATCGCCGTCGTCTCTGAACCACCTTTCATTCCTCTCTTTGAAGAGAACCCCGACATCGACGACATCATCGTCCCGAGTGGCCCACTCCTGCGCAAGTGGAAGCCCAATCTCGCACTCAATCTCCACGGCGGCACCCGCAGCCTCGTATTGACCACGGCCTCCCTCGCCCGCCACCGTGCTGGCTTTGCCCATTACCGTTACTCTCTCGCCTACAACATCCGCATCCCGAGGGCTCAAGACATTCTCCACGAAGAACGCGTGATCCACACCGCCGAACATGCAGCCTCAGCCATGTTCCACCTCGGCGTTCCCATCCAGCCCGTACCCCGGGCCCGCCTCTTCACCTCCAAAAAATGGCGCGACCAGGGCTACGCCGTCATCCACCCCTTCGCCAGCGCAGCCGACAAAGCCTGGCCCGCCAAGCGATTCCTCGACGTAGCGGAATTCCTCCGTCGCGCACTCCATCTCGAACCCATCTTCATCGGTGGCCCCGGCGACGACCCCTCTCCCTTCGAGCCCTGGCATGTCGAGATCTCAACAGACCTCAAGAAGACCAAAAGCCTCCTCGCCTCGGCCTCCCTCTTCTTCGGTAACGACAGTGGCCCCGCCCACATGGCCGCCGCCTTTGGTGTCCCCGTTGCTGTCCTATATGGCCCCTCGAATCCTGAAATCTGGGCCCCCTGGCGTACGGAATCCCAGGTCCTCCACTCTCCCGCCGGCATGTCCGGCATCACCACAACCCAGGCAGTAGAGGCTCTCGCCAGGCTCAAAGTGGTCGCATGAAACGCGTCATCCGCCTCGGCCTCCACTACTGGCCCACTCTCCTCCTCAGCGTCCTCTTCATGGCGATCGTTGGCGTCTGCCAGGCCTCCATGGCCCTGCTCATCAAGCCGCTCCTCGATCGCGTCCTGAGTCCCTCAACGGTCGAGCCCACCTCGCTCACCATCCCTGTTCTGAACTGGCAAATCCAGCTCGATTCATTCCTGCCCGCTCAAGCCCAGAACATCTGGGCACTGGTCGCCATCGGTATCCTCCTCGTCTTTGCGATCAAAGGCATCTGCGATTACATCGGCAACTACCTCGTTAACTACGTCGGCCTCCACGCCATCACAGACCTCCGCCAGCGCGTCTTCGATCATGTCCTGCGTCAAGACACCAGCTTCTTTGAAGTCAACTCGACAGGCCGTCTCATGTCCTCGGTCATGAACGACATCGAAAAAATCCAGGTAGCCATCTCCCACATGCTCGCCGACTGGCTCCGTCAAACCTTCTCTGCCATCGGCCTCCTTGCCGTCCTCATCAACCACGATTGGAAGCTCGCGCTCTTCTCCCTCACCGTGCTGCCCTTCGTGATGATCCCCACGGCCCGCCTCGGCAAGCGCATCCGCCGCACCACCCGTGGCGCACAAGACGATGCCGCCCACCTCAACCACATCCTGCAGGAAGCCATCACCGGCCAGCAGGTCGTCCGTTCCTTCAATGCAGAATCGATGGAGTCGGCTCGCTTCCATGCCGCCGCCGATGCCTTGCGCAAATCAAACCTCCGCTACATCGCCCAGCAGGCACTCCCCTCGCCCGTTATCGAATTCCTCGGTGCCCTCACCATCGTCGGCCTCATCGGCTACGCCCGCACGCAAATCCAGGCCAACCAAATGACGGCCGGCGAATTTACCAGCTTCGTCATCGCACTGCTCATGCTCTACTGGCATCCAGAACATCTTCCAGCAAGCCGCCGGCTCCGCCCAGCGCGTCTTTGAATATCTCGATCAGGAACCCAAAGTTGCCGACAAACCAAACGCCGCCACCCTGCCTGCCTTCCACAAATCGATCGAGTTCGACAAGGTCCGCTTCCGTTATCCCACCAGCTCGCCCGACCAGCCCGACATCCTCAAGAGCCTCACGCTCACCGTCAACGCTGGCGAAGTCATTGCCCTGGTAGGCCCCAGCGGCGCCGGCAAAACCACCCTCGCCAGCCTCCTCCCCCGCCTCTACGATCCAATCGAAGGCCACATAAAAATCGATGGCCAGAATCTCCGCGACGTCACAATGAATAGCCTACGTGCCCAGATCTCCTCTGTCGCGCAAGACACCTTCCTCTTTGACGACACCGTCGCCAACAACATCCGCTACGGCCGCCCCAATGCCACTCTCGAAGAAGTCAAATCCGCCGCCGCCACAGCCATCGCCGACGAATTCATTGCGCGCATGCCCGAAGGCTATGAAACCCGCATCGGCGAGCGCGGCGTCAAACTAAGTGGAGGCCAACGCCAGCGTCTGGCGATAGCGCGTGCGGTCCTGCGCAACGCACCCATCCTGATCCTCGATGAAGCCACTTCGCATCTCGACGCCGAGTCTGAGGTCCTGGTCCAGAAAGCCCTTGCTAACCTGATGGCGCAGAGAACGGTCATCGTCATCGCCCATCGTCTATCCACAATCCGCCGCGCCACTCGAATCCTGGTCCTCGAAAAAGGCGAAATCATTCAGAGCGGAACCCACGATCAGCTCATCCAACAAGGGGGCCTCTACGGCCGCCTGCACGAACTACAATTCCAAGAATCGGCTACACTCGAAAACTCATGAATATACGCAGTATGACTGGCTACGCCCGCGTCCGGCGCTCAATCTCTGAAGGAGAGCTCACGCTTTCGATCAAGACGGTCAACCACCGTGCTCTCGACCTCCACTTCCACATGAGCAGCTTCTTCGACCCCATCGAAGGCGCCATGCGAGGCCTGGCCAAAGCCCAGATCAATCGGGGCCATGTGGACATCCGTTGTTCCATCTCCCGTGAAGCAGCTAAGCAAACCATCAACGTAAACGCACCGCTTCTCGCTGCCTACCGTGATCTCTTCCACAATCTCGAAAACCACTTCGGCGAGATGGGCAAGCCGAATCTGAACGAAGCCCTACGTCTGCCCGGCATGTTGATCGAATCGCGAGAAGACGAAATCTCAGAAGCGCTCAACGAGGCGATTCTGGGTGGCCTCGAAGAAGCGCTAACAGAGCTCAACGTCCAGCGCGAGCGCGAAGGCGCTTCGCTATTAAAGCAAATGCTCGCCTACAACGAAAACATCCGCGAGCAGGCAGCAAAGGTAAGAGGCCTCCGCACCCAGATCCTGCCGATCCTCCGCCAGCGCATCGAAGCCAAGATCAACGATCTCCTCAGTGGCCAGCAGGTAGACCCGGCCCGCATCGCCCAGGAGTCCGCTTTCCTCGCAGACCGTGGCGATGTGGAAGAAGAAGTCACCAGGCTCCTCACCCACTGCACGCATCTCGAGACCCTGCTAACCAAGGGCGGAGAAGCCGGCAAGAAGATCGACTTCCTCCTGCAAGAGATGAATCGAGAAACAAACACGATCCTCTCCAAGTCCAACAACGCCGGCGACTTCGGCCTCCAGATCACCGAAATCGGCCTCGCCATCAAGACCGAAATCGAGCGCATCCGCGAGCAATCCCTCAACCTGGAATAGGTTTGTACAATTTCTCAAGCAACCCAAGGTGGTAAAGCTCATGCCCGCCAATAATGTAGGCCAGAGCCCGCGCCGATGAGAAATCGTAATTCCCAAAGCCCGGGCCACGCACATTGTTTCTGCCACCATTCCCAAATGTGCCAGGAGCAGGAGCTGCAAATGCCGATGTGTCCATGTATAGTTGTCCCGGGCCATAACCACCTCGAATCGTTGTAGGCCCAAGAACATTTGCGAAATTACCGTTACCTGGGCAGTTACAGGGCCCTGCATCGGCAACGATTGAAAATGGCGCTCCAGTAACAAACCGGGCGATACCCGCAAGCTGCCAATTTCCCACCAGCCAACTCACCGGGCCAGACTGGGCAAATCGCTTCCCTGGTCCGAACGGCAATTCCCAGATGTGGTTCAACGTCAGCATGTGTGTCCGGTCAAACCCCGCCGGGCCATAGTGACGTTCGCGAACAAATCCAGGAATGGTGAAGCCCGGCTGGTCATCACCCACTCCCAATGTTTTTGAGAATGTATACGCTGCCTGGAAGGATAGTCCTTGCGAGAATCGCTTTTGTACATTCACCTGCAGGCCGTTGTAATTGTTGTTATAGGCATTAGCCCGCTCTGCAACGCTTGCCGTACGCCCAAATCTCTGATTGAACGCAAGCCCTGCCGCTCCTTGACCGGGCAGTGCGAAGTTCAATTCCCGCTGGCCTGGAATTCTGCGTCCAAGCGTCCCAACAAATGCCGCATCTGCTACCCAACCTCCTGCCAACTGCCGCTGTACGGTCAGGCTGTAGCTGTGCACCATCGGAATCGGATTCGTCCTCGGCACAGTAAAGTAGCCTTGATTTGGGGCCGGGCTGATCGTTCCGTTCTGCGGAATCGGAATCAGTGAGAACGCAGGCAGCGTATCGGCAGACCCTTCCACGCGGAAGTTGCCAGCTACTCCTTCCTGTATGTTGTAAATCACAGGGAACTGAGTCGACAGTGTGCCGCCGGTAAATCCAAAGCGGCCCGTGTAATAACTAAGCCCATACCCGCCACGTATCACGGTCTTTTCGTTGATCCGATAGGCCATTCCCAATCGGGGCGCAAACTGTTGCGAATCGAAGTCGACGTTGGTGCTCAGCCCGATCGGGCCGACACCCGCTACCACCAGGCTATTGGTTGCCGGATCATAGTTGGATGCTCCGCCCGCATATCGCGGCTTCACTGTAGTGTGCGCCTCATAGCGCAAGCCAAGATCCAGCGTCAGCCGCTTGCTTACCTGCCACGAGTCATGCACAAAGAAGAATGCTTGCGTCAACCGGTTCGTGGGTGTCACCGTTTGAAATGTCCGGTACGTCAGATCGGGAGCGCCTAACAGGAATGCGGCGAAGGAATTCCCAAGCGTTCCAAAGGGCCCTAGTGCCTGTCCCGGAATTGCCGTCGTCCCGGGGTTGTAATCAAAACGCCCGCGCGGCCCGAAGTTCAAACCCTGTGGTTGGAATCGATCAGCGCGCACCCGTCTCAGGTCTGCCCCCCACTTCAAAGTATGTTTGCCTGAAATCTTCGTCCAGTTATTCACAAAGTTAAACAGGTTGTCAGCATTCACGAGTGGATAGACAACAGGCGGTCCCATTGCCGGCATGCCGCTCACTTGAAATCGGGGCGCTCCCCGGGTAGATATGGCATCCGGATTCGGATTCCGGATCGGCAACTCTCTGGCCAGTGGGTCGTCTATGTTATCCCCATTCACATCGGCGAAATAGCGGTTGTAACCAGCCCGCGCTTCCATCAGCAGCGACGGCGACCATTGCCGGGTAAAGTTCAACGAGACCGTGTGCGTGCGCACACGGGACAGAACGCCGTCTCCAACTCTGGCTCCCAGCAAGGCTCCCTGTGCCACTTCATAAGGTGAATAGTTGTACTTTACAAAGATCGAATTGCGTTCGTTGAAATTGTGATCGACCCGTCCATCGTAGGTCAACCCATCCTGCGTAAAGGGTACATTGCCAACAATGTTGTTGTTCAATCCCGCTACATTCGTTGCAGGTATCAGCGGTGTTAGAACCCGGGCTACCGGATGCAGACGGTTGGCTGGAATCGTATTGTTCGCAAAGGGTGTCCGCCCTGTTCCGTCCGCATTGCCACTGGCTGGATCGTATAGGGTCAAGCCCGGAACTCCAGAGAAGTTCCCGCCCCGCCATTCACTCACTGGAATCGTGTTTAGCTGCGTAGTTGCCTGCCTTTGATTCACTCCCTGGAAAGATCCGAAAAAGAATGTTTTGTTCTTTCGAATCGGGCCTCCCAATGTCGCGCCATACTGATTTCTGGCCAGCGCTGGCTTTGCCTGAGGCACAAAGTTGAAGAAATTGCGGGCACGCAATTCCCGGTTTCGCAAAAAGTTAAAGAACGCCCCGTGAAATTGATTGCTGCCTCCGCGTGTGATCACATTCACCACGGCCCCTCCCGCTCTTCCAAACTCGGCTGTGTAATTGGATGTCGAAATATTCACTTCCTGCACCGCCTCAGCCGGAGGAATGTAGATTGTCAACCCAAGCGTGGGGTTGTTGTTGTCGACTCCATCTACCTGAACATTGTTCGCACTGTTGCCTTGGCCGTTGGATTGGTAAAAAGTAGTTCGTTGAGGATCTTCGAGTGCGGTGAAGTTCGCAACCGGTACTGAAACGCCTGGCAACAACCCTACAAGTGCCTGAAAGCTTCGGTTCGGCACAGGTAACTCCCTCACTGCCTGCCCTGTTACAGAACGGCTCACATCGGCTCGATCCGTTTGCAGCAGCGGAGCCTCCGCTGTCACGTTCACCACTTCGCTAAGCTGCCCTGGTTCAAGCACAACATCTACGCGCAATG